>JBCAZT010000004.1:0-48344 GCA_038532855.1 Pseudomonadota bacterium | reverse complement strand
CGGCTCGCTTGACCTCGAAAAAGCGCTGCGATCGGGCGAGAAAGGGTTTGAGCCGGGATTGCTTGCGAAAGCGCATCGCGGGTTTCTCTATATAGATGAGATTAATCTCCTCGAAGATCATCTCGTTGATCTGCTCCTCGATGTCGCAGCATCGGGTGAGAATGTGGTCGAGCGTGAGGGGCTTTCGGTCCGCCACCCCGCAAAATTCGTGCTGATCGGCAGCGGCAATCCGGAAGAAGGCGAATTGCGCCCGCAATTGCTCGACCGGTTCGGCCTATCGGTCGATGTACGCACTCCGCCCGAGATCGAAACGCGCATTGCGATTATGAAACGGGTGGCTGAGAACGAGAGCGATCCGGCTGCCTTTGCCGACAAATGGGCCGCGGAAGACACAAAAATCCTCAAGCAAATTGCGCGCGGGAAAACCAAGCTGGCGAAATTGGAGCCGGGTGAAGACCTGCTGAGAGATTGCGCACAATTGTGCCTTGCCGTGGGCGCAGATGGCCTTCGCGGAGAGCTGACTTTGATGCGAGCCGCTCGCGCTTTTGCCGCGCTTTCGAATGCCAAATCGGTTCGGCGTGAACATTTAGTGGCGATTGCTCCGCTGGCCCTGCGCCACCGATTGCGCCGCGATGTTCTGGATGAAACGGGATCGAAAGTGCGCATTACGCGCGCGCTTGATGAGCTGTTTGGATGAGCGCGCCGGGCACACCAGACCCGCTTGACGATGCTCTGATCGCGGCCCGGCTGTTTGCGACTAATCCGCACCTTTTCGGCGGAATGGTGATAAGCGGTGCAGGCCCGGCTCGCGATGCTTTGCTTCATACGATTGGCGAGGCGATCCCTTGCCGCCGCCTCCCCAGTCATATTGACGATACGCGGCTGATGGGCGGGATAGATATAGTCGCGAGCCTTTCCGCGGGAAAGCCTGTGGAACAGACGGGGCTTATCGAAGAGGCAGCAGGCGGCGCGCTTGTGCTTCCCATGGCCGAACGGTGCGAGGTCGCGCTTGCCGGGCGGTTATCGCAAGCGCTTGATAGCGAAACGGCTGCGCTGATCCTGCTCGATGATGGGGCTGAGGAGGAGGATGCGCCCCCGCAAAGCCTTTCTGAAAGGCTTGCGTTTCATTGCGATCTTACCCAGTCGCGAGTACATGAAGGTGTGGCGCTGCCGCCCCGTGAGCGCCTCGCTCTATCAAAGGTCGCGCCCCTCGATACAGATACAATGGCGGCGCTTGGCAGCACCGCTGCCGCTTTGGGCATATCGGGCATCCGTCCGCTTCTTTTTGCAGGCCATGCAGCCCGCGCGCACGCGGCCTTAGGCGGGCGCAAAACGGTTGCGGACGATGATCTGAAAGCCGCCATTCGATTGGTTCTGTCACCGCGCGCAACACAAATCCCGCAAGTCTCAGAGGAAGAACAACCGCCCGAGCCGCCCCCTCCCCCGCCGGAAAACCCCGGTGATAATCCCCGCGATAACGATCAGCAACAGCGCGACGGCCCGCCCGATGATATGCTGGTCGAAGCCGCGCTTGCCGCAATCCCTGCGGACCTCTTGGCGCAGCTCGCATCAGGCAATGCTCCCCGCCGTTCGGGCGGCTCAGGATCGGGGCAGAAGAAGAAATCAGGTCTTCGCGGCAAACCCTTGGGTGCGCGCCCCGGCATGCCGCGCGGCGGCGCTCGCCTCGCCTTGATCGACACGCTTCGCGCGGCGGTCCCGTGGCAAGAGGCGCGGCGGCGCGACAGACCAGACACCATCTCTGCCATCCAAATCCGCAAGGATGATCTGCGCATTCGCCGCTTTGAAGAGAAATCCGCGCGCGTCACCATCTTTGCTGTCGATGCGTCGGGGTCGGCAGCTGCGGCTCGCCTTGCCGAAGCCAAGGGCGCGGTCGAACTGATGCTATCCCAAGCTTATGTAACGCGGTCCGAGGTCGCTCTGATCGCGTTTCGTGGGGAAAGCGCGGAATTGTTACTGCCCCCAACCCGCTCGCTCACCCGCGCCCGGCGCGCTTTGGCGGAATTGCCCGGCGGAGGCGGGACACCCTTGGCTATGGGCCTTAACGCAGCGCGCGATGTAGCCGAGCAAGTCATCGCGCGCGGACGCACGGCGAGCGTGGTCGTGCTCACCGATGGCCGCGCCAATATCGATGCAAATGGCGAACCGGGGCGCAAACAAGCAGGCGAAGATGCCGAAGCTGCTGCAAAGGCCATTGCGCGCGCAGGAATAGAAGCGCTTGTGGTCGATATCGCGCCAAGGCCCGGCCGCGAAGGGCCTCAATTGGCCAAAGCGATGAGCGCACGCTTCCTAGCGCTTCCGCGCGCTGATGCAAAAGCGCTTCACGCCGCGATTGACGCGGTAGCCCCTTCGAGAGAACCCGTATGAGCAGGCCATTATCATGGAGCCGTGAAGGGCTGATCTGGCCGCATCGCGAGGCGAGCAGTTTTGTCGAAACGGGCCGCGCCACTTGGCATATTCAGCGCATGGGAGTGCCCAGAAACCCGCCTATTCTGCTGCTACATGGCACGGGCGCATCGGTCCATTCTTGGCGCAGCCTGATGCCGATGCTGGCGCAAAGCCACCACGTGATCGCAATGGATTTGCCGCGCCATGGTTTCACCGCTGGGCATGGACCCGATCAGACATCGCTTCGCGCGATGGCAAGCGCCGTTGCAGAGCTTTTGGAGGCTCTAAACACACAACCCGCCGCCATTATCGGACATTCCGCTGGCGCAGCATTGGCGCTGCAACTGGCGCTCGATCACGGATTTACAGGCCCAATTGTGGGCCTCAATTCTGCATTGCGCCCCTTCCCCGGCCCGGCTGCGCAGATTTTCCCAGCCATTGCAAAGGTGTTGTTCGTAAACCCTCTGGTCCCGCGCATATTCTCCGGCGCGGCGGCGCTTCCGGGCGAGGCAGAGCGGTTCCTAAAGCGCTCCACAGGCTCCACAATCGATGCTAAGGGCTTGCGCTGTTATTCTGAACTTTTGCGCAATCCGCGCCACACCAAAGGCGCATTGGCGATGATGGCAAACTGGGATTTGCCCGGTTTGCGGACCCGGATGAAGGATATCGCAAACCGCGTTACCCTGATCCATTCCGACAATGACAAAGCCATCCCGCTTGATTGGGCGCGCGAGGCAAATGAATGGCTGCCCAATTCCACGCTCCACGTGCTCGATGGATTGGGCCATCTGGCGCATGAAGAAGATGCAGAGCGGGTTTTGGAACTTATCCAGCCTGCGCTCGACAATCTTGCAAGCAACCGGGAGCTTGCATGAATTTTGGCTGGATTGAAATCATCCTGTTCTACGGTTTCGCCATAGGCTTTGCTGTGTGGCAATATTGGAAGACCGATAAAGAGCTCAAAGCAACCCGTGCGCGTCGGCTTGAGGAAGAGGCGAAAGCGCGCGAGGATGAGGCAGATTGAAGGCAACAGTGCGTCACCCCAGCGAAAGCTGGGGTCGCGATCAGTAAGGTGCGACGCAATCCCGCGAGCGATCCCAGCTTTCGCTGGGATGACGTATGCTCTTACCGCCGCGCCCTTGGCATACGATAGGGCAGCATCCATTGCACCAGCCGGCGCGAAAACCGCTGCATATCCAAGCTTTCCTGAACCGCGATCACATCCTCGCCTTCCAGCCGGGAATCCAATTCTGATCGTGCGTAAAACGGGGTGTCCTCCCACGTCCTTCGCACTTCAGCCACGCCAATTTCAGAGCGTGTTCGCCGGTCAATACGCCAGCCGCTATTGGGCAGAGTCGCAATTGGCGGTAATTCGACCTCGGTTGCGATCGCTTCTGCGTTAAATCGGATAGCGCTTGCGAACAATGACCCATCAGTGCGCTCGCCTTCATAACAAACAATCGCGCCGCGTTTCATATGCGCACGGGACCAATGCCAGATGCGAAAGCCATCTTCCAAAGGCTCACTGCCGCGATTGTGATCGAAATAGCCTTTACCGTTCCACGACATGCCGGGCTCTTTCATGTCCACTTCGATCCGGGCGCGCGGGGCCATGCAGTGCCAGACGTGATGTTTGCCGCGATCAAGCGTGAAGGATGTGGGATTGAGCGCTTCGGGATGAACGCGAACGGTGCCTGCAACGCGCCTGCCACCAGGCATAAAGAGGCGTTTGTCGCGTTCCTCAATATCAATCTCAAGGGCATTACCATCCCAGCGAACCGCGCTTGGGCCGATTTGCAGATTGGCCGCATCGCGCGCAACCGCGCCGCGCGGCCTCTCCGTCATGACCCAGCGTTGGTTGGGGCCATAAAGAGCCACATTCAAACACGCATGATCGAGCGGATCACCCCGGCCTGATTTCTTGTAATAGGGCGAGAATACACTGCCCAAAAAGGCGATGATCGTTAGCCCATATTGCCCGTCATCGCTGATCGCGTCGACATACCACCAGGTGTAGCCGCCGGGTGGAACTTCTTTGTCGAAGCGCGGTCCTGTACACAGGTGTCCGCTGCCAGAATGCCGGACAAGGCGGCCATCGGGACGCCGGCGGAAGGATGTGTCGCCCCGCCTACGCAATACAGCCCCTTCATCTTCGTGCGCGGACCCTGGCGTTGGAAAGAGGCGGCCCAGCCGTGCGACGCTCTGCCGTAAAGCGCCCCGCCGCTCGCTGGGAACAGCTGTTCCCATTCCTGCGGGGTCGCCAGAGAGTGCTCCATCGGATCGCTGAGCGTCAGACCGCAGCGCTCCAAACTGGTCCTCATGGCCTTTGTGCATTGGTCTCTCTCCTGTTGGGTGTAGGTGTGCGTGTCGCCATTGGCGGGCGCATTGACGATGATTTGAAAGCGCTCGGCGCCCCCACTGCTTTCGGCGCCGCTATCGCTGCGGCCACCTGCGGGACCATGCGATGTGTGCGCAGCGCGGCGATCCATCGCGCAAAGGTATGCGGTTGGGTCTGAAGGAGTTTGCCCCGCAGCTATTTCGCGAAATTCGCGGGCGTAATCGGGTGAGAAAAACACGTTGTGGTGCTGCAAAGGGAAGCCTTGCGTCTCCGCATGCGCGTACCAGACAAGGGCGGAGAGAGAGCGTTTTTGTGGCGGCAAAGCTGGCACAGCGCTGCGTGCAGCTTCTCCCAATTGCCCGGTCGCCAGAGCAGACGGATCAGAATTTGTGATAACCATATCGGCGGCGATCTGTTCGCCATTGGCAAGCTCGACCCCGCTGGCCTTGCCCGATTGGGTAAGGACGCGCTCAACGCCTGCCCCTGTTCGGATCCGAGCGCCTTTTACCTCAGCCAAGGCGCGCAAAGCGTTGGCCAATGCATGAATGCCACCATCAATCACCCACACTCCGCGCGCCTCTGTATGCGCGATCAGCATCAGGGTTGCGGGCGATTGGTAAGGCGATGATCCGCAATAGGTGGAATAACGGCCAAACAGCTGTTGAAGGCGCGGATCGGGGAAGTGTTTACCCAAAGCCTTCCAGTAATTGTCAAAAGGCCGCATGGCGAGCATCGCATCCAGCCGCCAAATCCCCATACGCCACATCATCGGAAACGGCGTGCCTGCGCTTTTACCGCGTAAGAACGGCTCATCCAGCACTTCATAAATCCGCCGCGCTTCCTGGCGAAAATTGCGATATCCCTCAGCCGCTTTAGCACCAGCGAAATCACCAATGGCCTCTTCGGAGCGGATCGGGTCTGCAAACAGATCAAGCCGTTCGCCTTGCCCCCATGCATGACGCGCGATCACTTCAGCTTGGTAGACTTTAAGATAGTCCGACAGGCGCGCGCCGCATTCGCGGAAAATCCCGTCAAACACATCGCGCATGGTGAACACGGTTGGCCCGCCAGCCACTTTTGCGCCTGCGACATCAACCTCGCGCGCTTTGCCCCCGACCCAAGATTCTTTTTCAAAGACAGTGACATCAAACCCGCGCGCAGCAAGTAGAGCGGCGCTGGTCAGCCCACCTATTCCCGCTCCTATAATGGCGACTTTTTCGCTCACCGTCCTCCTCCCCAACGCTGTTTTAGCGCTGCTGAGTCGCCATTATTATTGACCTTGACGCACAAACTGTCCAATCTTTTAGACATATGGGATGTAAGTTAGCTTAGATATGAAGGCGAAACAGCCATTCAAAGTGCGCATGGTTGCACGCCGAAACAGGCTGTTTGGCCATCCGCGCTTTCAATATTGGTGCGCGCGCATCCCGGGGCTTCGCCGCATTGCAAAAGCGCGCGCAGGCGCGATGTTCGATTTGGTTGTGGGCTTTTCTTATTATCAAGTGCTGCGTGCGGTGGTGGATGCTGAGTTACTTCCCGTTTTGCGCGAAGGACCTTTGACCGCGGCTGATATCGCCCCCCGCCTTGGCTTGAGCGAGGCAGCAACTCTCACACTTTTGCGCGCTGCACGATCCGTGATGCTGAGCGAAGAAGTGCTCGATGACCAATGGATGCTGGGGGAACAAGGCGCGGTGTTGGTTGATGATGCGGGCACGCAAGCAATGGTCCGCCACCACCGGCTGCTTTACGCTGATGGTGCCGATCCCCTCGCCATGCTGAAAGCGGACCGCAAAGAGCCAACGCAGCTTTCACAATTCTGGACATATGCAGGCGCGCTACGGGGCACTGCCGAACGAGGGGCGGAGACGCAGGAATATTCAGAGCTTATGGCGACCTCCCAAAACTTCGTCGCGAACGAGGTGCTGGCTGCGTTCAAATTTCCCCAAACGGGCAAGCATCTCGATGTTGGCGGAGGGCATGGCGCCTTTATCCGGCGCGTGGGCGCGCAATATCCAAACCTCCAATTCGGATTGTTCGATTTACCCCAAGTTGTGGAAAGCGGCGCAGTGGCAGCGGGCGAGGCTTTGGGCGCGGACCGGGTGACACCTCATCCCGGCAACTTTTTCGAAGACCCCATCCCGCACGGGTATGACCTAATATCGCTCGTTAGAATATTGCACGATCACGATGACGAACCCGCGCAAGCACTGCTCACCAATATCCGCAAAAGCCTTGCACCCGGCGCAAGGTTGATGATTGCAGAACCCATGGCGCAAGTGCCGGGCGCAGAGGCGATGGGAGAAGCCTTTTTCGGGCTTTATCTGTGGGCCATGGGCTCTGGCCGGCCGCGCAGTGAGGTCGAGATTACGAAAATGCTCCAAATCGCAGGTTTCCGCCAAATTCGCCCTGTCGCGACCGCACAACCGGTCATCGCAAGCATAATTGTCGCGTCTGCCTGACATTAATGTGTCCGCATTGTTTGACACTTTATGTTGTCAGGCGTATCGCACCCTTGGGATCAGAGATTTTCGTTGCACGAGTCGCAACACAGCGGCGCATTGTGATGGAAATTTCGCATTTTTGAGAGGCGGTCCCAATGGACACACTGGCGGTAATTCTTGAGCAACCTGAGCGCATAGCGCTTCGGGCGCTTGAGCTAACGCCAGTTGGACCTTCGGATGTTGTGGTTGATATCCAGTGGAGCGGCGTGAGTTCCGGCACTGAAAAACTGCTGTGGACCGGCAAAATGCCGCAATTTCCCGGCATGGGTTATCCGCTTGTTCCTGGATATGAGAGCATTGGCCGCATTGTTGAAACAGGCGCTGAGGTGAGCGGACGAATGGGCGACTGGGTGTTCGTGCCCGGCGCCAATTGTTACGAAGGCGCACGCGGATTGTTCGGCGGCACTGCCAGCCGCGTAGTGGTGCCATCTACTAAGGCTTTCCCCATACCTGAACGCATTGGTGAAGCGGGCATTTTGTGCGCTTTATCCGCTACGGCGCTGCACGCCATTAATGGCGGCACTGCTCCTGACCTTATTATAGGGCACGGCGTTTTGGGCCGATTGCTTGCAAGGCTGACTGTCGCGCTTGGCGCACCAGCGCCGGTGGTTTGGGAAACGCAAGAGCACCGCCGCACGGGCGCTACCGGTTATCATGTGATTGCGCCTGACGAAGATGCGCATCGCGATTACAAATCAATCTATGACGTAAGCGGTGACGCCAGCATTTTGGATGGGCTTATCGGGCGGCTTGATAAAGGCGGTGAGATTACACTCGCAGGCTTTTACGCAGGTCGTATCGACTTTGCCTTCGCCCCCGCTTTCCAGGCCGAAGCGCGTCTGCGCATCGCGGCGGAATGGCAACCGTCTGATCTCACTGCCATTCGCGCGCTGATTGAATGCGGCCAATTGGATCTTAGCGGCCTGATCTCAACACGCCGCCCCGCAGCCCAAGCGGCAGAAGCCTATCCGCAGGCATTCACCGATCCTGATTGCCTCAAAATGATTTTAGATTGGAGGGACGCCGCATGAGCATGCTGGAATCTCAAGCAGAAGCCCTACGCGAAGAAGCCGCGCAAGAGCCGGACCCCGTGCACACGGGCGAGGCCAAAAGCGAGACGCAAGTCATTGCGATCTATGGCAAAGGTGGATCAGGCAAAAGCTTTGCACTGTCCAATCTCAGTTATATGATGGCGCAGCAAGGCAAGCGCGTTCTGCTGATCGGTTGCGATCCCAAATCCGACACAACCTCGCTTTTGTTCGGCGGCAAATCGTGCCCCACCATTATCGAGACATCGTCCAAGAAAAAGCTCGCCGGCGAAGAAGTGACCATCGAAGATGTGTGTTTCCAGCGTGACGGCGTCTTCGCGATGGAGCTTGGCGGGCCGGAAGTCGGCCGGGGTTGCGGTGGACGCGGCATCATCCATGGCTTTGAGCTTCTCGAAAAGCTGGGCTTTCACGAATGGGGCTTTGATTACGTCCTTCTGGATTTCCTCGGCGATGTTGTGTGCGGCGGGTTTGGTCTGCCGATTGCGCGCGATATGTGCCAAAAAGTGATCGTGGTTGGATCAAACGATCTCCAATCGCTCTATGTCGCCAACAATGTCTGCCATGCGGTGGAGTATTTCCGCAAAATGGGCGGCAATGTCGGTGTTGCTGGCATGATCGTGAACAAGGATGATGGCACAGGCGAAGCGCAAGCCTTTGCCGAAGCGGTTGATATTCCTGTTCTAACAGCCATCCCGGCGGATGAAGACATTCGCCGCAAGTCAGCCAATTACCAAATCATCGGAAAGCCGGGCGGCGAATGGGCGGGTCTGTTTGAACAGCTCGCCACCAATGTCGCCGAGGCGCCGCCGCGCCAACCCTCTCCCTTAGACCAGGATGGCTTGCTCGACCTATTTTCACCCGAAGATACGGGCGGAAACGTCGAACTGATCCCAGCCACCCAGGCCGATATGCGCGGCGGTATTTTTGAAGAAAAGCCATCACTCGAAGTGATCTACGACGAGGTGTGATCTGACCGATTTGCCCGCCTCTAACGCGAAACGCAGCCCTGACACACTGGATGTAACCGGTGGCAGCGCAGTTGGCGCGTGCTCGAGCAAGGACACCATGCGAGAGGCTGCGCGCAAAGCAGGCAAGAGCGACATCCTCGATCAATATGCGGCTGATTATCCGGTGGACCCGGAACGTGGGCCGCATGACCAGCCGCAATCGATGTGCCCGGCCTTTGGTTCACTGCGAGTGGGCCTTCGGATGAAACGTACTGCCACTGTGCTCTCGGGCTCGGCATGCTGTGTCTATGGCCTTACTTTCACCTCGCACTTTTACGGCGCGCGGCGCACAGTGGGCTATGTGCCGTTTTCCTCAGAAACACTTGTCACCGGCAAGCTGTTTGAGGACATCAAAGAAGCGGTCGAAGACCTTGCTGATCCTCAGCAATATGACACCATTGTTGTGACGAACCTGTGCGTTCCCACAGCCAGCGGTGTGCCTCTGCGCCTGCTGCCTGAACAGATCAACGGCGTTCGCATTGTCGGTATAGATGTGCCCGGTTTCGGCATCCCCACCCACGCCGAGGCGAAAGACGTGCTGGCGGGCGCAATGCTCAAATATGCGCGCGAGGAAGTGGCATCAGGACCCGTTGCCGCACCCAAAGAGCGCTCAGACAAGCCCTCGATCACGCTTCTTGGCGAAATGTTCCCGGCTGATCCTGTGGTGATCGGGCAAATGCTTGAACCGCTCGGCCTATCTACTGGCCCGGTCGTCCCAACGCGCGAATGGCGCGAATTGTATTCCGCGCTCGATTGCGCAGCGGTGGCCGCAATCCACCCATTCTACACCGCCAGCATCCGCGAATTTGAACAGGCCGGCCGCCCAATCATCGGTTCTGCGCCTGTCGGCGCTGACGGCACGGCGGCTTGGCTGCAAAGCATCGGCGAAACTCTGGGTCTCCCCCAAGACGCGGTCGACGGCGTCAAAAACGCAATGATCGGCGCATGCAAAGGCGCTTTGGCGCAAATGCCCATCCAAGGCCGGATCACCGTATCAGGCTATGAAGGATCAGAATTACTCGTCGCGCGGCTTCTGATCGAAAGCGGGGCAGATGTGCCCTATGTCGGCAGCGCCTGCCCGCAAACCCAATGGTCAGCGGCAGACCGCGAATGGCTCGAAGCGCGCGGCACGCACGTCAACTTCCGCGCAAGCCTTGAAGACGACATCGCAGCGGTTGAGGAATACGAGCCTGATCTTGCCATTGGCACCACACCCGTGGTCCAGCACGCGAAGGCGAAAGCCATACCTTCGCTCTATTTCACCAACTTAATCTCGGCGCGCCCCCTTATGGGTCCGGCAGGCGCTGGGAGCCTCGCGCAGGTCGTCAACGCGGCCATATCGAATAAGGATCGGTTCGATAAAATGCGCGAATTCTTCAAAGGCGTGGGCACCGACCACGCCGCAGGCGTATGGGAAGATGTGCCAGTAGATCGGCCCAAATTCCGCAAGAAATACGCAGCCTTGAACGAGGCCGCACGCAAAGCGTCCGAGGCGGTGGGCTCATGACGCTTGTCTTGGACCATGATCGCGCGGGCGGATATTGGGGCGCCACTTACGTCTTCACCGCAGTTAAAGGCCTGCAAGTCATCATCGATGGCCCCGTAGGCTGCGAAAATCTGCCCGTCACATCGGTGCTGCATTACACAGACGCCCTGCCCCCGCATGAATTGCCGATTGTCGTGACGGGATTGGGCGAAGAAGAGCTGGGCAAAACAGGGACGGAAGGCGCAATGAAACGCGCTTGGAAAGCGCTCGACACTGAATTGCCTGCCGTAGTGGTGACAGGCTCCATTGCCGAGATGATCGGCGGCGGCGTCACGCCTGAAGGCACTAATATCAAACGCTTCCTGCCGCGCACCATTGATGAAGATCAGTGGGAATCAGCCGACCGCGCGCTCACATGGCTATGGACTGAATTTGGCCCCAAAAAGGCCGTGAAACGCAAAGAGCGCAAAGAAGGCGAAAAGCCAGTCGTCAACATAATCGGCCCGTCTTACGGCATGTTCAATATGCCATCGGACCTCGCCGAAATCCGCCGCCTGGTCGAAGGAATTGGCGCCGAAGTTGGCATGGTGTTCCCGCTGGGCAGCCACTTGGCCGATATCCGCCAGCTTGGCACGGCCGATGCCAATATCTGCATGTACCGCGAATTTGGCCGGAACCTGTGCGAGACTTTGGAGCGCCCCTATTTCCAAGCGCCCATCGGATTGTCCTCTACCACCAAATTCCTGCGCGCTTTGGGCGCGGAGCTAGGCCTTGATCCAGAGCCATTTATCGAGCGTGAGAAACACACCACGATCAAACCCTTGTGGGATCTGTGGCGTTCGGTCACGCAGGATTTCTTCGGCACCGCAAGCTTTGGCATTGTCGCGAATGAAACCTATGCGCGCGGGCTGAAGAATTTCCTCGAAGGCGATATGGGCCTTCCTTGCGCGTTCGATTTTGCGCGCTGCGCTGGCGTGAAACCTGCGAATGACGAAGTGCGCGAGGCAATCCATGCAGGCCCGCCTCTGGTCGTCTTCGGCTCATACAATGAACGCATGTATATCGCTGAAACGGGTCAGGGGCTGGGCCCGCAAGCGCAATTTATTCCAGCCAGTTTCCCCGGCGCTGCTATCCGCCGCCACACCGGCACACCCTTTATGGGATATGCAGGCGCGACCTATCTGGTGCAGGAAGTGTGCAATGCGCTGTTTGATGCGCTGTTCCATATTCTGCCGCTTGGTTCCGATATGGACCAGGCCGAGGCAACACCAGCGCGCGCTCTGCCCGACGTGACGTGGACTGATGATGCGAAACAGCTGCTCGATACACTTGTCGAAGCGCAGCCCGTTCTGGTGCGCATTTCGGCTGCCAAACGCATGCGCGATGCCGCTGAGACCGCTGCTCGGCAAAAGGGTGCAAGCGAAGTGACGCTGGATTGCCTGACTGCATTTGCGCGCCAAAAAGACGCAAAAGACAAACAGCTTGAAGGAGAGACCGCATGAACCACGCGCTTTCCTCGCTAACCGGTCAGCTCCATTTGCTGGAGCCACACCGAACACAAAATTTGAACAGACAAGTTTGCCTGGGGATCGGGCACATCCAATCCACGTGGGGGATCACGCGGGGATGTCGACCGGGGGCTTTGCTCCCAATCCTTCAGCAAAAAACGGAGATTATCAATGAATGATCCGGAACGCGTCGGGGTCCACCTGACGTCAGAAGAAGCACAGGAAATCCATAAGGGTTTCATGGGCACTTTTGGCCTCTACGTGGCCATTGCGCTTGTCGCACACGCTCTCGTGTATTTCGATAAGCCCTGGTTCCCACTCTGATCAGCGCTTTTTTGCGTCGTAAGTTTCAGGTGTTCGCCTGTCCTTCGGCTCAGATAAGCATCTGACAATATTTAAGGAATTTTCTCATGTGGAGAATTTGGTATTATTTCGATATCCGCCGAGCATTGGTGGGTTTGCATGTCGCACTCGCAGTGCTGGCATTCACTATCCACTTCATCCTGCTCAGCACGGATAAGTACAACTGGCTGGACGACTCCCAAATCAAGGGTGCTGGTCCTGCAACAACTGCCGTGGTTGAATCGTCGGAAACCCCGACACTCGGCTAACGCAGAGCAAAATGTGAGGGGGCAGGTTCGCCTGCCTGCCTCCTAACACCTGGCTACAAACTTTTAGAACCTGCCCATCGGGCGGGAAGGATGGACCTATGGCGCTCCTTAGTTTTGAGCGGAAATACCGCGTGCGCGGTGGCACATTGATCGGCGGCGACCTTTTCGATTTCTGGGTCGGCCCGTTTTATGTCGGCTTCTTCGGGGTGACGACGGCCATCAGCGCTCTTCTTGGCACGATGCTGATTTTTGCAGCAGCCATTGAAGGCCCCACATTAAACCCGTGGCTGATTGATATTCAGCCGCCGCCAATTGACGCAGGCCTTGCCATCGCACCGATGAGCGAAGGCGGATATTGGCAAGTCATCACCGTATGCGCGTGCATCGCCTTTCTGTCTTGGGTTGGCAGGCAAGCGGAAATCAGCCGCAAGCTGGGCATGAGCTATCATGTGCCCTTCGCGTTTTCGTTTGCGGTGCTGGCTTTCATCACATTGAACGTAATCCGGCCCTTCTGGATGGGCGCTTGGGGACATGCTTTCCCTTATGGCATTTGGAGCCACTTGGATTGGGTTTCCAACACCGGGTATATGTTCGTGAACTTCCACTATAATCCTGTGCATATGCTCGCGATCACGTTCTTCTTTACGAACTGTCTCGCGCTCGCATTGCATGGCGGTCTGGTGCTTTCAGCGGTCAATCCATCGGATGGAACCGATGTGAAAACGCCGGAATATGAAGACACCTATTTCCGCGATTTCATCGGCTATTCGGTCGGCACATTGGGCATTCACCGCGTGGGCATGTTCCTGGCGATCAATGCTGCTTTCTGGAGCGCCGTTTGCATCGTGATCTCTGGCACGCTGGTTACCGGCAGCTGGGTTGATTGGTGGGATTGGTGGAAAGAAATCCCAATCTGGTCGTGAGTGAGGAGAAACTGAACAATGGCTACATATCAAAACATCTTCACCCAGGTTCAGGTAAAGGCAGCGCCCGAAATGGGCGTGCCGCACCTCGATGGCAGCGAGCCGCGCATTGCGATGACCGGTTACAGCTATTGGATGGGCAAATTTGGACAAGCTCAGCTTGGTCCTGTCTATCTTGGTTGGCTTGGCATGATCTCGATCGCATTTGGCGCAGCAGCGATCATCATTATCGGCCTTAACATGGCCGCCAGTGTTGGCTGGAGCCCGCAAGCTTTTATGCGTGAGTTCTTCTGGCTATCGCTGGCACCTCCAGGACCGGAATACGGCTTTAGCCCGTTTGTGCCTTTGAATGAGGGCGGCTGGTTTATTATGACCGGCGCATTCCTTACCATATCGGTGCTGTGCTGGCTTGCTCGGACCTATTACCGGGCGAAAGCTTTGGGCATGGGGCTGCACATTTTCTGGGCGTTTGCCTCTGCTATTTGGCTGTTTGCGGTGCTGGGCTTCATCCGCC
The DNA here is from genome assembly GCA_038532855.1 of Pseudomonadota bacterium. GTDB lineage: Bacteria > Pseudomonadota > Alphaproteobacteria > Sphingomonadales > Sphingomonadaceae > Erythrobacter. The sequence continues at coordinate 34,001 of JBCAZT010000004.1, read as the reverse complement.
CCATGCTGATGGGCAGCTGGGCTGAAGCGGTGCCTTATGGCGTGTTCCCGCATCTGGATTGGACGAACAATTTCTCGCTGATTTACGGGAACCTGTTCTACAATCCGTTCCACGCGCTTTCGATCGCGTTCCTGTATGGTTCGGCCGTTCTGTTCGCGATGCACGGGGCAACGATCTTGGCCGTTGGCCGCTATGGCGGTGAGCGTGAGATTGAGCAGATCACCGATCGCGGCACAGCATCAGAGCGTGCTGGCCTGTTCTGGCGCTGGACCATGGGCTTTAACGCCACGATGGAATCGATCCACCGCTGGGCCTGGTGGTTCGCAGTGCTTACGACGCTGACAGGCGGCATTGGCATTCTGCTAACCGGAACCGTAGTCGATAACTGGTATGTCTGGGCGCAAGAGCATTATTACGCGCCGAAATAACCAGCATTCTTTTGCTGGCCTTCTGAAAGGCCACAGGGGTTGATGCGGATCTTCCCCAGGCCATCCTTCAAAGGCCATCCCCGAAGCCCGGCTTCTCGTTCAAGAGTGGCCGGGCTTTTTTTGGGCTTTGAAGCCAACAGGCTGAACAATCGGCAGATCAAAGGCAGAGCATTGCGCTCGTCTGAGGGAAATCAACCTCGCTCGCAGCTCTCACCATTGAGGTTCATTGCGCTTGCGCACTACAAAACCGCCAAATCCCATCCTATTTCTAAAATATGGCGATTTGGATATTTGCTCTTTTGGCCCTCACGATTGCTGGGTTTTTCGGCTATCGCAGCATTGCAAAAGGGCAGCGGCGAAAGCGGCTGTTAGCGACGCCTTTATCGCCCGAGCAACGCAGGATTGTAGCCGAACTGGTGCCGATAGTACGCCGGCTTCCTCCTGAACTTCTCCCGACGCTGGAAGGCAAGATCAACCTTTTCCGCGATCAGGTGACCTTTCATGGCAAAAACGATCTTGCAGTGAACGAGGCTATGGAGCTTTCCATTGCAGCGCAGGCCTGTCTTTTGGTCATCAACAGCCCCACTTGGTATGACACCTTGCGCACAATTTTGGTCTACCCATCAGCCTTTTACACACGCCGGGGAACGCATGATGGCTTTGTCGTCAATGAGCGCGAAGTCACGACCCTTGGCGAAAGCTGGGCTCGCGGCCCGGTGGTCTTATCCTGGGATCATGCGCTTAAAGGCGGGCTCGACGACACAGATGGCCACAATGTCGTTATTCATGAGTTTGCTCATCAGCTCGACGGTCTAACAGGCCATACAAACGGCATCCCAATTTTGCGCAAAGGGCAGGCCTATGCGGGTTGGGAGAAGGCAATGCTTGAAGCGTATGATCGACATGTCGGGAGCCTTGAAAACGGGCATCACACATTGATCGATCCTTATGGCGCGACCAATCATGAGGAGTTTTTCGCCGAGGCGATCGTGACCTTCTTCGAAAAACCCCGCGCGCTGCGTCGCGAGGAGCCGGCTTTGTCCGCAGAGCTATCGCAATTGCTGGCTCTTGATCCGGCCCAATGGTGATCCTCGCGCCGGGACAAGCAGAGCCTAGCTTCTAAACTGGCTGATTGCCTGGAGCGGTATGATCCGCTTTGGCCGCCTCAGCTTTTCGAGCCCTGATATCCAGCACATGCAGCGGGAAAGACAGGGCCAGCGGCAGCGCAACCCAATACCATTGGGCGCCTGTTAAAGCCGCGCGCAAACCCAGTACAATCAAAGCTGCTGTGCCCAAAAGCGCGAATATCGGTTTCCAATCCCAACAGCGTGTGCGCAGGATCAGCGCTTCGACAAAAAGCACAGCCAGAATGATGTCAGCTGCATGGCCGCGATCAAACAGCCAGTGGATTGCGGTTTCAGCCAAAGGGCGCGTTGAGATCCACGACAGCCCAGTTAAGCGCCGCAGCCACGCTCACCCAAGCAAGGTAAGGAACCAGCGAAAGGCTGGCGAGGCGCGAATAGCGACCGCAATATACGATTAAAGCAATAATTGAGAGCCACAAAATGCTCACTTCAACCATGGCCCAATCAGGGCGCTGCATACGAAAGAAAAGCAGGCTCCAAATGATATTAAGGGCTCCGTTCACCGCAAACAATGTGATCACATTTTGAGCGATTTTGCCCGTGGGCGCCGCGCGCCATGCGGTGATGCCAGATACGGTGATGAGTGCGAAAACGGCTGTCCAAACCATGCCAAAAACCGGATCAGGCGGAGTCCATGATGGTTTGGCGAGCGCCTGATACCAGGGCCCTGTATCAGTCATGCTTGCACCCAAAGCGGCAACAATCAGCGCGGCTATTGTCGCCAGTATGATCGGGAAAACCAGCGTTGCTTTTACTGCGACTTGCATCAGCGTGTTGCCTCTCTCAGCCCAAGCAGGTGGGCTGTATCTTTCAGGAAGATTTTCACATGCGCCATGGGTTTGGAGCGCACGAGCTTCTTATTCATATAGGCCTGCCATGTGAGCTGCTGTACGTCTTTGTCATCGCACATGGTGACAAAGCGTTCGCGGCGTTTGTCGTTTGAATACCAGAAATATTGCATAACCCCGAGGATCCAAAAGACGCGCCCATGATCTTTCATAAAGCGTTTGCGCGCAGTCTTGAGCGCTTTTGCCTCACCTGTTTTGAGGAATTGGCTGGCGGCCTCTGCCACATAGCGCCCGCCGGTCATCGCGTAGTAAATGCCTTCGCCTGATGCCGGGGCAACAATGCCGGCAGCATCGCCAGCCACAATCACATCGCGGCCATTGTCCCATTTCTTAAGAGGTTTCAAAGGAATGGGCGCGCCTTCGCGGCGGACGGTTTCGCACCGTGATAGCCCCAGATCATCGCGCATGGTTGAAACAGCGCCGCGCAGCGAAAAGCCTTTGTTCGCACTGCCCACCCCAATGCTTGCGGTTTCGCCATGAGGGAAAACCCAAGCATAAAAATCAGGCGACAAGCGGCCCTGATAGAACACATCGCAGCGAGCGCCGTCGAATTCATCGGTGTCGTTGTCAGGCGATTTTATGATCTCGTGATAGGCAAAGACGCATTTCACGCGTTCCGCATTGGGCAGGCTTTGTTTGGCGACAGCCGACCTTGCGCCATCTGCCCCGATTATGCAGCGAGCGCGCACGCTTTCGATATCGCCGCCGCGTTGTCTGCGGAATGTGACGATGGGATGCGGATTGTCGTCACGCCCAATTTTTTCGAAAGTCGCTCTTAGCCGCTCCGCTCCCGACATTTTTGCACGTTCCCGCAGCCATTCATCAAATTCATCGCGATCGACCATTCCGACATAGCCGATTTCCCCAACCGGCATATCAACCGCGCGGCCCGAAGGTGCGATCATGCGAGCAGAGCGGGCGCGTGCGACCAGCAGGCTTTGCGGGACATCGAAATCCGCGAGCATACGGGGGGGAACAGCGCCGCCGCACGGTTTGATCCGCCCTCCTCGCTCCATCAGCAAAACAGAATGGCCGGCCAGCGCCAAATCAGTCGCGGCGATAGCACCGGCCGGCCCGCCGCCTATTACGACGGCATCATAAATTGTATCTGTCATGCGAAAACCTCCGCTTCGGGTTCGGGTTCTGGTTGAATGGACTGGGCTGGTGGCGATTTTCGAATCGGCGCTGAAATCAGCAATGCCAGCAAAGCGGCTGCCACAAACAGCAGGCCTTCAAAGACAAAAACAATTTGATAGGCGGACCCCAAATCGCCCAAAATCCAATGCGCGACATCACGCCCTGCTGCGCCGACAAGCCCCGCAAAACCAAACGCAATCGCCTGAGATGCACCCCATACACCCATGCGCACACCTTCGCGGGTTTTCTCACCTGCGCCTGCAAGGCCCATCATTGCGCCAATGGCCGCAACCGCGAAAACGCCATTGCAAAACCCTAGGAACAGAACGTTGGCTGTGAGCGGCCAGCCGGGGCCAATCACCGCGCCTGCTGCAAGCCCTGCCAATCCAATGGCCGAACCAAGGCAGCCGCTCACGATCCAAAACCGCAAATCGCTGGGCAAGCGCGCTTGAAAGGCGCTGCCGCCAATGCCCGCCACGATCATGCCAGCAAGGCCGCCTGCATTGAGCATTCCGCCCAATTGCGTCGAATCCCCGGGAGCCATGCCGAATATCTGCCCGGCAAACGGTTCAAGAATAAGATCCTGCATGTTGTACGCCATCATCGAGACGAAGATGAAAATGGTGAAACGACGCGCTGCGCGTTCAGCGAAAATCTCACGGATGGCTTCGCGAAAATCGGGCGCGGCGTCTGATTTGCTCGTCTCTTCAAAAGTGTATTGCTTGCTGTCGAGGCCCCAAGCGGCGAGTGCCGTTACCCCAATGGCCACCGCTGCCAGAATGAAAGACACCTCGGTCAATCGTTCGGGTGTGAAGGGTTTTATCGCCGCGCCGACTGTGATCGCAGAGACAACAATGCCCGCGATCATCATTATCCAGGTGAGAGCTGCCGCAGGGGCGCGTCTTTGCGGGGCTACACTTGATGCAAGCAGGGCAAGCGCCGATGTCCCCGCTGCGCCTACGCCCACGCCGATAATGGCATAGGCGAGGATTGCGAGAGCGAAGGCAGCGTTGCTCGGCTCTGCCATCATCAAGGTTGCTTGAGTGGCAAGCAATGCGCCACCTGCCAGAACCACCATGCCGCCAATAATCCAGGGTGTACGGCTTTTGCCTTGGTCAGAGCCGTGCCCCCAGATCGGCCTGCCCAATTGCACTGCGTAATGCCATGCCACGAGACCTGCCGGGATTGCGGCGACCAGTCCGTATTCGACCACCATCAAGCGGTTGAGCACTGTTGTCGCCATCATAACAAGCGCACCGATCGAGGCTTGCACCAGTCCGATGCGGGCTATCGAAAACCAGCCAAAGCCGGCTGAAGGATGCATACCGGAGGCCATCAAATATAGCCCCCCAGCCCCAGAGCCGCCGCCAGCATACCCAGCACGTAAAGCGTCACACCCACGCCATTATACCAAGGGGCAAACTTTGCAGGATTGCTCAACAAACGCGGCATTGCAGCGATCTGCGCGATCAAGACAGCAGCAACGACCAGCGCCGAAATGGAATATCCCCACATCCCAAGCAGAGCGATTACGATCACCTGCGCGCCCGCCATTGTGAGGCAAGCGAGCCTTGCAGCGCCGCCAGCACCCATCGTAACAGGAAGCGACTTCAAGCCTGTCGCCCGGTCGCCTTCGACCGCCTTGAAATCATTCAATGTCATGATCCCGTGCGCGCCGATGCTGTAGAGTGCGATCACGATAAGAATATGCGCGGAGGGCAAAGCGCCCAACATAACGGTCGCGCCTGTGAACCAGCTTAGCCCTTCATAGGTGAAACCGACGACGGCAGGGCCTGTCCAGCCGCTGGTCTTGAAACGGAAAGGCGGGGCCGAATAGGCCCAAGCCAATGCGAGCCCAACCAGCCCCGCAATGAAAACAAGCGGTCCCAATGCCCATGCAACCGCTGCTGACAAAGCCGATCCGCTAAGCGCGATGTATAAGCCCCAGCGCCCCGCAATGCGGCCTGACGGGATCGGGCGATCGGGTTCATTGATGGCATCGACATGCCGATCGAACCAATCATTGACGGCCTGGCTTGTCCCGCAAACAAGCGGCCCAGCAAGCAAAACGCCGCCTGCAACAAACCACAAACGCCCATCAAACCCTGCGCCAGAAGACACAGCGCCGCACATAAAAGCCCACATGGGCGGGAACCAGGTGATGGGACGTAGGAGTTGCACAACATCGCGGAGCGCCGGAAGCGGCGCAGAGCGAGTCGAAACGGCTTGCCTGTCCATCCAGACAAACTACGCCTGACATTTTAAAGCGTCAAATTGTTTGGACACTCAAATTTCACAACTGTCGGATTATGGCACCAGAACAGTCGATTTTCTACAAAATGAGCAAATTTGACTGACACATTTTGGGTCACAGCGGCCATTTTGGGCACGCTTGACGCGCGAAAATGGAGGAAAAACCGCCAATTTCGATCAGATTTTGCTGGAGTCGTTCGCGTTGCGTTGCGTTGCTTCGCGGCGTTAATCGGCTTCGCTATGCAAGTTACCGAGACCATAGCGGTGTAGCTTGGAATAGAGGCTTTGACGTGAAAGCCCGAGGATCTCAGCCGCCGATGCGCGATTGTCAGATGTGTAAGACAAGGCTGCTTCGATACACAAACGCTCAATCAAATCCGTACTTTCGCGGACAATATCTTTCAAAGACATGCGCCCGACAAGATCAGTGAGCTGCTCAACCGAACGCGGAAGATCTTGGGATCCGGGTGGCAAGTCTCGCAAACGCCTGCCGATCGGGCGAATTACGAAGGCATAAAGCGGATCATCGCCACCGCCTCTGACAGCGGAAAGCTCAATCGGCTCGCCGTCAATTTCATTGCCTGAACGCAGCACTGTGCTGACATTGCGGGCCGCGCCATATTGGTCAATCTGCCCTTCGATCATGTCAAGATCGATACCTGGTCTTCCAATATTTTCAGACAGGTGCCTTCCACGCAATTGATCAAAACTGGCAGCATTCACCAGCTCAACAAAGGCGCTGTTAGCGCTGACAATTTCCAGATTGCTGCCCGCCACAACAAAGGCATCAGGCATATGCTCAACAAGACCGGCAATAGGAGACTGTTCAGCCAAGGCATGCGCGCCTGTCGGCACCAATCGGACAAGCAAATACTGCCCGCGATCTTGAGTGAAACCTGTGAAAGAAGCATCCACTTCGCGTGACCCTTTGGCCAATGCAATCGTGTTTGGCCCAACAGCATCAGAAGCCAAGGCAGCTCCGACCATTGACTGCACTGCATCACGCGATGCTTTATCAACCAAAGTCAGCAATTTCTTGCCGGTTAAGCTGCCAAGCCTTGCGCCGACGAGACTGTGCGCTGACGGATTGGCCTCGCGGATACGCAGGCTGGTTGCCTCCACAATCATCACGGGTTCAGCCGACAGATCAAACAGCATGCGATAGCGCGATTCCAGCTGTCGCATTCTCAAATAATCACGCTCAAGTGATTGTTGTACTTGCAAAAGCCTCTGTTGAATCTTGCCCGCTTCGCGTAAGTCTCGGCCGAAGGCAATGTGATTTTTACCGCCATTCAGACTCAAAACTGCATAGCGAATTGGCACATCACCATTTCGAGTGGGATGGTTTACCTGACGCCAATGCTGCACCTCGCCCCGGCGCGCGGCGGCGAGCATTTCCATGATTTTGGGCCGGCTTTCATCAGTAACCGTTTCAATCCAGTTTTGACCGGTCCAATCATCAAATTCTGGGAAGTCTTTGGGATCAAACGCCGCATGTAAAATCGCGCCTGTATCATCAAGCACAAGCGTCACATCACCAGCCACCATAGCCAGCTTTTTCGCCGCATCGGCATCAAGCGTATCAAACAATTCGACATCGCTGCCGAACGGGGTTTTTCCCTCAATGGAGTGCTTGCGTTTGAGCATTCAGATATCGACCTACCGGAGAGTGATCGCTTTTTGATCGGACGCTTCAACCAACCGATTAGCCAGTTTTAAAGCATCTCGAGCATCTATAGCGGTACCATCCGCCCCCACCTCGTCAACAAGGCCGGGATTGGCGTTGACCATATTTCCACCGATCATAATGGAAATGCGAGGATTAGCCGAAACATCGCGCATTGTTTTCACAAGGCTGGTGATCGCGGAGACGGGACTATCGCGCGTTATTGTAAGCCCAACCATGTCGAATGGCTTTTTCGACAAGCGGTCCAGCAGCTCGCGTCTTTGGGGTTTCACGATGACTTCGCTGATCCAGCCGGATTTCGCGAATATCTCATCGAGCATTTGCGCGCCAAAAGCGTGTGGGTCACCAGGCAATGGCGAAAACAAAGCTGTTGCTGGGATGACACTGCGCGGTGTCGCGTTGGGCACACGTGCCGATAAGGCACGCATCACCTCTTGCAGACGCCACAAACCCATAGTGACATCGATAAAATCGCATTCATCGTCGCACCACATATCCCCAAGCGCCCTTGCAGCAGGGGCGAGAACATCGATGCAAATCGTTTCAAATCCAATGCCTTGCTTCAGAAAACCATCAATATGATCAAGCAGATCAACCGGCTCCATCTGTAAGGGGAGCTTGGCAAAATCAGAGATTTGAATGGACAATTTATCAAGCGCGGAGGAGCCATCACCGTTAACGGTAGAACCAGCCTCCCCACCTGTATGCGCCATTAGCAGGCGAGGAATTATCTCGCTTTCAAGAGCTTCATTCACGGGGTCTTGCGCAAGCGCTTCCGCCAAAGCTCCACCTGAAAACTTATCAAATTCAGCCCCTTGGGTGTCATCTGAAGGTGCGCGACCAAGCGAGCGGGTTATGACTTTTCGAAAAGCAGCAGAGCTTGCACCCAGCATGCCATCGTTGTTGGATGCTTTTCCTTTCGGTCCGTTCGCTTTGGGTCCAGTCATAACGAGACCCTCCTCGGGCCTACGGGAATGTCGATCCCGCCTAAGCGTGCAATAACGCCTCCGTCAAATGCCGCTTGCATTGCTGCGAGTCTGTCACTTGAACGCCCCTCATACTCCCAATTTGCATTTTCCGCAATGTCCGCCTCTTCAAATACACAAAGTGTAAAGTTTGTTATACGTCAATAAGAGTTGACACCCTTCACTCAACAGGCGTACCGCCATGATCCAGTGAGAAAGGTTTGCTTGATATGAGTCGGACGGATCGTGAATCCTCCTTCAAGCTGACCCGGGCCAATTTGGCGGCGCATAATAAGTCGCCGAAAGACAATGAGGGGTCAGGGGCAGCGCTCTATTCTCCCGCTGAAAGGCGGCGGAGGGATGATACACGCTGGACTCTCGTTCAAGGAATCCTCGCGCCCATCCAATTTGTCGTATTTCTGATCAGCCTTGCGTTGGTGGTTCGGACACTCACGACAGGCGAAGGCGGGTTTGCGGCTGATGTTTCGATCGTGATCAAAACATTGGTGCTTTACGCCATCATGATCACCGGATCGATCTGGGAGAAGGTTGTGTTCGGCAAATGGCTGTTCGCGCCTGCATTCTTTTGGGAAGATGCATTTTCGATGGCGGTGCTGGCTTTGCACACGCTGTATCTGGTGATGCTGTTTGGCGGCATCGGCACGATGGAACAGCGTATGCTGGTCGCGCTTGCCGCTTACGCCGCCTATGTCATCAATGCCGCGCAATTCCTCTGGAAACTGCGGATGGCGCGTCTTCAAAGGCAGGCGCCTGAGGCGGTGCCCGCATGAGTTTGTCGATGACACTTCAAGCGTGCGGCGCGCCCGAAGCCAAGGCAGAGCGCCCAATCCTGCGCGAACGTGGTCAACGCGAAGTGTTCTGCGGGCTGACAGGCATTGTATGGCTGCACCGCAAGATGCAGGATGCGTTTTTCCTCGTGGTTGGCTCTCGCACCTGCGCGCACCTGCTGCAATCGGCAGCTGGCGTCATGATCTTTGCCGAACCGCGCTTTGCAACTGCGATTATGGAAGAGCGTGACCTTGCCGGCATGGTCGATGCTCAGGACGAGTTAGACCGCGTGGTGGATCGCCTGCTGTCACGCCGCCCTGACATAAAGACACTGTTTCTGGTCGGATCGTGCCCATCCGAAGTTATCAAGCTGGACCTTGCCAAAGCCGCCGAACGCCTTGGCGCGCAGCATATGCCTGATGTTCGCATTCTCAATTACTCAGGCAGCGGGATTGAGACGACTTTCACGCAGGGCGAAGATGCCTGCCTTGCGGCGCTGGTTCCCGAAATGCCAGTTTTGGCAGAGAACGCGCCGCAAGAACTGCTGATCGTGGGCGCGCTTCCTGATATTGTCGAAGATCAATTCCTGCGCCTATTCGATCAAATCGGTATCAATCGAGTTGGCGTTTTGCCCGCACGCAACGCGCGCGCTCTGCCATCTGTTGGGCCGAACACGCGCTACCTTCTGGCACAGCCTTTCCTCGCTGAAACTGCGATGGCTTTGGAAGACCGCGGTGCCACTCGGATTGAGGCTCTCTTCCCCTTCGGTGTGGAAGGCACCAGCGATTGGCTTCGCGGCGCAGCGCGGGCATTCAATATCGATCCTGCCCATGTCGAAGCTGTCATTGCGCCGGGCCGCGAACGGGCCAAACGCGCGATCGAGCATTCACGCGATGCGCTTGGTGGCAAAAGCATCAGCTTCTTGCCTGATTCCCAATTGGAAGTGCCTCTTGCGCGGTTTCTTTCGCGCGAATTGGGCATGATCCCTGTGGAAGTCGGCACGCCCTATCTCCACCGCGCGCACTGCGCCGGAGACCTTGCGCTGCTGCCTGAAAACACGCGCATCAGCGAAGGTCAGCATGTTGACAATCAGCTCGACCGCGTGCGCGCTGACAAACCCGATCTCACTGTATGCGGCCTTGGTCTTGCAAACCCTCTCGAAGCCGAAGGGCTAAGCACCAAATGGGCGATTGAGCTTGTTTTCTCACCCATTCACGGTTTTGACCAAGCAGGTGATCTGGCTGAACTTTTCGCGCGGCCTTTGCGCCGCCGAGACAGGCTGGAGGTGTAGCCATGCAGCTTTCGGTCTGGACATATGAAGGCCCGCCTCATGTCGGCGCTATGCGTGTCGCCACCGCGATGGAAGGGCTGCATTACGTGCTCCACGCCCCCCAGGGTGACACTTATGCAGACCTGCTCTTCACAATGATAGAAAGGCGTAACAAACGCCCCCCTGTCACCTACACCACATTCGAAGCGCGCGATCTGGGCAAGGACACAGCTGAGCTGTTCCAAGAGGCTGCGCGCGACGCGGCAGAGCGGTTTAAACCGCAGGCTATGATTGTGGGCGCTTCGTGCACCGCTGAATTGATCCAGGATGATCCGGGCGGCCTTATCGAGGCAATGGACTTGCCCTGCCCCGCAATCCCGCTGGAGCTTCCCAGCTATCAGCGCAAAGAAAGCTGGGGCGCTGCGGAAACATTTTATCAGATCGTTCGCGGTCTTGCAGACAAAGACTTTGTGCGCATCCCTCGTGAGGGGCGCAAGGCGCGGGCCAATATCCTTGGCCCAACCGCATTGGGTTTCCGCAACCGCGATGATCTGGTGGAAATCAAAAAGATACTCGACCTTCTCGATGTTGAAGTGAACCTTGTCGCGCCGCTGGGTGCGACACCCAAAGATATCACCCGGATCGGCGCTGCCGATTTCAACATCTCCCTTTATCCCGAAATAGCAGATGAAGCGGCCCGCTGGCTTGAACGCACGTTCAATCAGCCCACGGTTCGCTCAATCCCTATCGGCGTGGGCGCTACACGCGCTTTCATTGCCGACGTCGCCGAGCTGGCTAGTGCAGATCCCACGCTTGCCCTCGGCGACACCCATTCCCGCATGCCATGGTGGAGCCGCAGCGTCGATTCGACCTATCTCACCGGCAAACGCGTTTTCATCTTTGGCGATGCCACCCATGCTGTGGCGGCGGCCCGCATTGCCCGTGATGAGCTTGGCTTCGATGTCTGCGGCCTTGGCTGCTACAACCGCGAATTTGCGCGTGATGTGCGCGCTGAAGCGAAAGAGCACGGGCTCGAAGCGCTGATCACGGACGACCATCTGGAAGTTGAGGAAGCCATCGCCGCAGCCTCGCCCGAACTGGTGCTAGGCACGCAGATGGAACGCCACATTGCAAAGCGTCTTGGCATGCCATGCGCGGTGATTTCATCGCCTGTCCACGTACAGGATTTCCCTGCTCGACATTCCCCTCAAATGGGCTTTGAAGGCGCCAATGTCATTTTTGACACTTGGGTCCATCCGCTGGTGATGGGGCTGGAAGAGCATTTGCTCACCATGTTCCGTGAGGATTTCGAATTTTCCGATGAAGCAGGCGCCTCGCATCACGCCGCGCACTCGCCCATCCTCCCCGATACGGGGAGGTGGACCGCATCGCGCACCCATGGGGTGGAGGGGCACGACGTGCCAAGCGAGCCCGAAGTAACATCGCACGATGCGGCTTTATGGACCGAGGAAGCCGAGCGCGAGCTTAAGAAAATCCCGTTCTTTGTGCGCGGGAAAGCTCGCCGCAACACGGAAAACTACGCCGCTGAACACAGCCGCACGCCAATCGATCTTGAAACGCTTTACGACGCGAAAGCGCATTATGCGCGGTAAGCCGCAAACGGCCCCGCCTGCCCTGCGCAGCAAAGCACCCGTCAGGGTCGCGATCATCACGCTCGACAATCATCTGAAAGGCGCAGCGGAACGCGCCGGCGAAAGCTTGGCGAAAGACAATATCGATCTAACGCTTCATGCAGCGGCCGATTGGGACCGTGATGGTGCGCATCTGGAGGAGGCAAAGGCCGCAATTGCCGAGGCCGACATTGTCATTGCGACGATGCTGTTCCTTGACGATCATGTGCGCGCGATCCTGCCTGCTTTAGAAGAGCGCCGCGAAAATTGCGATGCGATGCTAGGCCTGATGTCGGCAGGCGAAATCGTCAAACTCACACGGCTTGGCGATTACCGAATGGATGCGCCTGCCAAGGGGCCGCTCGCGCTATTGAAGAAATTGCGCGGCTCCAAAAAACAGGGTGCATCATCGGGTGCAGGCCAGATGAAAATGCTGCGCCGCCTGCCTAAAATCCTCAAATTCATCCCCGGCACTGCGCAGGATGTCCGCGCCTATTTCCTGACGCTGCAATATTGGCTTGCAGGCTCTGATGAGAATGTCGTCGCCATGGTGCGCGCGCTGATTGATCGGTATGCGGGCGGCGAACGTATGGCGCGGCGCGGGATCACGCAGGCAGAGCCACCGCGCGAATATCCTGAAACCGGCGTTTATCACCCGCGCACAAAGCAACGTATTTCAGAAGGCTTGCGTTTGCTTCCTTCGCCTAAGGGGAAGAACGGCACAGTCGGCCTCATCCTGCTGCGGTCCTATCTGCTTGGCCATGATAGCGGCCATTATGATGGCGCGATTGAAGCTTTCGAAGCAGCCGGGTTGAATGTCGTGCCTGTCTTTGCAAGCGGTTTGGACGCGCGCCCTGCTATCGAACAATTCTTCCGCGACAAACATGGCAAACCCGCTGTCGATGCGATTGTGAACCTCACCGGCTTCTCACTTGTCGGCGGCCCTGCTTACAACGATGCGGAAGCCGCACGCGAAGTGCTGAGCGATTTCGATGTGCCTTACCTGGCTGCACACGCGCTTGAGTTTCAAACGATTGAGGAATGGCGCGAGCGTTCGCAGGGTCTCCTCCCGATTGAGGCGACTATGATGGTCTCGCTGCCTGAATTGGATGGCGGGACTGTGCCGAGTGTGTTTGGCGGGCGTTCGAACACATCTGATGGCCCGGTGCGCACTATGACGGCCGATCCAGAACGCGCAGAGGCTTTGGCTGCACGCGTTACCAAACTGATCGCTTTGCGCCGTTCGGAACGCGCGGATCGCAAGCTTGCCGTCGTCCTTTTCAATTTCCCGCCCAATGCGGGCGCGACCGGCAGCGCGGCTTTCCTGTCTGTGTTTGAATCGCTCCACGCAACACTCAAACGCCTCGCCTCAGAAGGCTACTCAGTAGAGGTTCCCGAAAGTGTCGATACGCTGCGTGATGCTTTGCTCAAAGGCAATTCAGAACGCTTTGGCTCCGATGCCAATGTTGCCGCGCGTATTCCGGCGGATGAACATGTCCGCAGCGAACCGCACCTTGCTGAGATCGAAGCGCATTGGGGCCCAGCGCCGGGCAAAGCGCAATCGGACGGCAGCCACATCCATGTGCTTGGTGCGCATTTCGGCAGTGTCTTTGTCGGCGTCCAGCCTGCGTTCGGCTATGAAGGCGATCCGATGCGGCTGTTGTTTGAAGGCCGCTTTGCCCCCACCCATGCTTTCAGTGCGTTCTACCGCTGGATCCGCGAAGATTTCGGCGCGCATTGCGTCCTCCATTTCGGCACGCATGGCGCGCTTGAATTTATGCCGGGCAAACAAGCGGGCATGTCGGGCGATTGCTGGCCGGAAAGGCTGATTGGCGACACCCCCAATTACTACCTTTATGCCGCCAACAACCCATCAGAAGGGATGCTCGCCAAACGCCGCAGCGCGGCCACTCTCGTCAGCTATATGACACCGCCTTTGGCGCAGGCCGGATTGTACAAGGGCCTCACCGAACTCAAAGAAAGCGTGGAGCGGTGGCGCACGTCGGATGACCCACAAGAGCGCGCGGATCTTGCACAATTGATCGACGATCAGTGCGAAGCGATCGACATTGATTGCAGCAACATCTCCAAACTGTCCGCTCAGCTTTACGAGATTGAGCAATCGCTCATCCCGCATGGCCTTCATGTTCTGGGCAGCAACCCAGTGGGCGAAGAGCGCGACAATATGCTCGATGCTATGGCCGAGGCGGCAGAAGCAGCGGGCGACAATGCAGACCGCGACGCGCTCTCAGTCAAACTTGATGCGAGCGATGAACTAGGCGCGCTGATCCATGCGCTTGATGGCGGATATGTGCAGCCAGCACCCGGCGGCGATATTGTTGCCAATCCTGATGTGCTGCCAACAGGGCGCAATATTCACGGCTTTGATCCCTTCCGCGTGCCCTCTGCCTATGCCTGTATCCAAGGTCAGGATCAGGCAGAGAAGCTGGTCGCACGGCATATCGAAAGCGGTGATCCTTTCCCAGAAAGCATCGCCATGGTGCTGTGGGGCACCGACAATATGAAAACCGAAGGCGTGCAAGTGGCTCAGGCCATGACGCTGATCGGGGCCAAGCCTCGCCGCGATGCCTATGGCCGCTTGTGCGGGGCGGAATTGATCCCGCTTGAAGAGCTTGGCCGCCCCCGCGTTGATGTTGTGATGACACTGTCGGGCATATTCCGCGATCTCTTGCCCTTACAAACTCGAATGCTTGCCGAGGCCTCTCTGCTCGCAGCCAAGGCGGACGAGCCGCTCGACCTGAATTTCGTGCGCAAACACTCGCTCGCCCACGCTGAAAAACACGGCTGTGATATCGAAACAGCCGCGCTGCGCGTCTTTTCCAATGCCGAGGGATCATACGGCGCGAACGTCAATCAGATGATCGATGGCGGCGCATGGGCGGACCCTGATGAGCTCGCCAATGCGTTTGAGGTGAACAAGGGTTATGCCTACGGCGTCAGCGGGACGCCTGTGCAGCAACGCGATCTTTTGCAAAGCGCGCTTGGCACGGTTGATTTCACCTATCAGAACCTCGAAAGCATCGAGCTCGGCATCAATGATGTCGATCAATATGTCGATGGTCTGGGCGGTGTCTCGCGCTCGATTGCCAAAGCCAAAGGCGAAGAAGCGCCCATATACATCCTTGATGCAACCCGCGGCAATAATGCCAAGGTTCGCACGCTGTCCGAACAGATCGATCTTGAAGCGCGCACGCGCACGCTCAATCCCAAATGGTTTGAAGGGATGCTTGATCACGGGTTCGAAGGCGTGCGCGCGATTGAGGGCCATGTAACCAGCACGCTGGGATGGTCAGCCACAACCGGCCAAGTCAAACCATGGGTCTACCAGCAAATCTCCGAAATATTCGTGCTCGATGAAGACATGCGCCGCCGCTTGTCAGAGCTCAATCCGAAAGCCTCTGCGCGCGTCGCAGGTCGTTTGCTCGAAGCGTGCGACCGCCAGCTTTGGGAACCCGATGACGAAACGCTCGCCGCTTTGCGCGAAGCCAATGACGAACTCGAAGACCGCCTCGAAGGCGTGTTTGCGGGCGAGGGATAAGAAAAGGGATCGCTTGAAACCATGAACTTACAAACGCCAAAATCGAGCTTTTCAAAACCCAATGGAGATGGTTCTGTCCAGGTCCAATTGGACCCGCGCGACCAGATCAAAGGCGCGAAGGTTTTTGCTGTCTATGGCAAAGGCGGGATCGGCAAATCGACGACGTCTTCCAACCTTTCAGCTGCCTTTTCAAAATTGGGCCACCGTGTCCTGCAAATCGGCTGCGATCCCAAGCATGACAGCACATTCACGCTGACGAAAAAGCTGATGCCAACTGTCATCGATGTGCTCGAAACGGTTGAATTTCATAGCGAAGAATTGCGGCCCGACGATTACATGTTCGAGGGCTATAACGGCGTCATGTGCGTTGAGGCTGGCGGCCCGCCCGCTGGCACTGGTTGCGGTGGATATGTCGTTGGGCAGACGGTCAAACTGCTTAAACAGCACCACTTGCTTGAAGACACCGATGTCGTGATTTTTGACGTGCTGGGTGATGTGGTGTGCGGTGGGTTCGCTGCGCCCTTGCAACATGCAGAGCGCGCACTTGTGGTCGCCGCCAATGACTTTGACAGCATTTTCGCGATGAACCGGATTGTCGCCGCCATTGGCGCGAAATCCAAAAATTACGATGTGCGTCTAGCCGGTGTCGTCGCGAACCGCTCTCGCGAGACTGATGAGATTGACCGGTTCTGCGACCAGATTGGCATGCAGCGGCTTGCACATTTCCGCGATGTCGATGCGATCCGCCGCTCGCGCCTCAAAAAATGCACGCTCTTCGAAATGGAAGACAGCCCCGAAGTAGAGCAGGCACGCGATGAATATCTGCGCCTTGCCGCCATGCTTTGGGCGGGAGTTGAACCAACCACGGCGGCGCCGATGAAAGACCGCGACATCTTTGACTTTTTGGGGTTTGAATGATGGCCACACGCGTATCTGACACACCCTACACCGCGCAGCGAGAGCGCCTTGCGACCTATTTTGACAGTACTGCGAAACAAGCGTGGATTGATCTTACGTCTGACACCAAAGTCAGCGGTATCAGAGCGACCGTTCGCGCAGGCCGCGATGATATGCGCGCGACTTTGATGAACTGGCTCCCGGCTGACCTTCGCCGCACCCGCGTGCTCGACGCTGGCTGCGGCACAGGCGCTTTGGCGGTTGCGGCGGCATGCAGAGGCGCGGATGTGACGGCGGTTGACGTTGCCGAGGGGCTCGTCGATGTCGCACGCAAACGCGCGCAAGGTTTTGTCGGTCACGGCAAAGTGCGCTGGCGTGCCGGCGATATGCTCGATCCTGCCCATGGCGAATTTGCGCACAGCGTGGCGATGGATTCGCTGATCCATTATTCACCGGTCAGCCTTGTCGAATCCATCGAAAAGCTCACACGGCGGACGACGCAATCGATCCTTTTCACCTTTGCCCCACACACGCCATTGCTTGGCGCAATGCATTCGGTTGGCAAAGTCTTTCCCAAAAGTGATCGCTCCCCCGCAATCGTTCCCATTTCCGAAGCAGAACTGCGCGCGCGCTTGATGGTGATCAATGGCTGGTCAGTCGGCCGTACGACACGGATTTCCAGCGGGTTCTACAAAAGCCAGGCGATGGAATTGGTCAAAGATCAGGAGCGCGCGCAACCCGCATGAGCACGCCCGTTCGCCCTCCCTCCCCTTGGACGCAGATTAGCCTGCGCTGGCTCCCGTTTGCTGATGCGGCAAGCGCGGATTTGCCGCTTAACCGCTTGCTGCGGCTTGCGCTGTTTCAGGTGAGCGTTGGGATGGCGGCTGTCTTGCTCAATGGCACGCTCAATCGGGTTATGATTGTAGAGCTATCCGTGCCTGCATGGATGGTCGCATTGCTTATTGCAGTCCCGCTGCTGGTCGCACCTTTCCGCGCATTGATCGGTCACAAATCTGACACGCACAGATCGGTTCTGGGCTGGCGCCGTGTACCCTACATCTGGATGGGCACCATGCTGCAATTTGGCGGCCTTGCGATCATGCCGTTTGCGCTTTTGCTTTTGGAAGAGCCCGCCAAGCAAACCGTCGGAATTATCGCAGCCACGGCAAGCTTTTTGATGACGGGCGCTGGTTTCCACATCACTCAAACAGCGGGCCTTGCCCTCGCAAGCGATTTGGCACCTGAAGACAAGCGCCCGCGCGCCGTCGCACTGCTTTATGTGATGCTGCTTGTCGGCATGATGCTCTCTGCGTTTGTAATCGGCGGGCTGCTCATTGATTTTAGCCCTACGCGGCTGGTGCAAGTGATCCAGGGCGCTGCAGTCCTAACAATGGTCCTCAATGTAACCGCGCTGTGGAAGCAGGAAGCGCGCAACAAAGCCGCCACCGCACCCGACCGCGAAACACCCGATTTTGGCGAGTTGTGGCGCGCATTTGTGCGCGATGGCCGCAATGCGCGGCTTCTCACAGCAATAGGCATTGGTGCAGCAGGGTTCGCCATGCAGGATACTTTGCTGGAGCCCTATGGCGGCGAAATCCTCGGCCTATCCGTAGGGGCGACGACAGGGCTGACAGGCGCTTGGGCACTGGGCGCGCTTATCGGGTTCCTCATTTCAGGCCGCTCGCTTGCACAAGGCGCAGATCCTTTGCGCATTGCAGGGGCCGGATTGGTGCTGGGCATCAACGCCTTCCTACTGGTGCTTTTTGCTGCGCCTTTTGCGTCTGCTGAAATGCTGTTTGCTGGCAGCATCGCGATTGGCCTTGGGCTTGGCTTGTTCTCGGTTGGCACCCTTATCGAAGCGATGAATTTGGCCAAGGCCGAAACATCCGGCCTTGCTCTTGGTGCATGGGGCGCTGTGCAGGCGACGTGTGCTGGCGCTGGTATCGCACTTGGCGGCGCGATCCGAGATCTAACTGCCGCCATCGCGATGAACGGAGAGGCATCATCTGCCATCGCCACCCGCGCGACCGGATACAGCGTCGTCTACATCTTTGAAGTTTTGCTGCTTCTTGCAGCGCTCGCCGCGATCGGGCCGCTTGTCGGTCGGCATCGCACCACCACAACCGATACCGGGGATAGCGCAGACCAGCCGTTCGGCCTGCGCGAGTTTCCGACATGATGCGGCCCGAGGGATCAGCCGCCCTTACTTCTGAAAGGACCGTACAATGAGAACCGCCTATATTGTGGGAACATTCGACGTCGCAGAGCTGGCGTTTTTCCTCTTTTTCTTTTTCTTCATCGGGCTTGTCTATTACCTCGCGCGCGAAAGTCGGCGCGAAGGCTATCCGCTGGAAGATGAAATCACAGGCCGAGTGGAAAGCGTACCACTTTTGAATGTCGGCAATAAGAAAACCTTCAAATTGCCGCATGGCCGGGGCACCTATGTTCCGGAGGATTTGCCGCGTGATGAATTGAGCAAAGTCGCCAATATTCCAGCGAAGCAAACCTTCAATGGTGGCGGCGCACCCTGGGTGCCCACAGGCAACCCCATGAAAGATGGCGTGGGCGCTGCCTCCTTTGCAGAGCGCGCTGATTATCCTGATCTCACATTTGATGGCCGTCCCCGGATCGTGCCCATTGGTGACAGCCACGACATCATGATTGCGCCGCAAGATCACGATATTGTGGGCTGGCCCGTGGTTGCGGCTGACAAAAAGGTCGCTGGCACTGTCACCGATGTGTGGGTCGATCAATCCGAACATCTCATCCGCTATATCGAGGTGGAAACCAATGCGGGTGAGAAAGTGCTTGCCCCGATGTTTGTTGCTGTTGTCGGCGGCAAAGGTCTTTTGACAGGCATTTGGCCTGACAAGCCAGACGAAGTGGAAATCGACGCGATCACGTCAGACCAATTCGCTGATGTGCCACGCATTGCGACAGCTGGCCAGATTACCCGGCTCGAAGAGGATAAAATCCAAGCCTATTATGGCGGGGGTTACCTCCACGCAACGCCTGAACGGAGTGAACCATGGATCTAAACCACGCCAGTGGAACAACAGGAGGTAGCGCACGCAGTGCTGCCTCCGCCAATCGGGCGATTGCCTCCCATGGAGTGGGCGAAGTGCCGGAGGCTATGGAAGGGGCGATTTACAGGCTCGCTTCTGAAGAAAAGGTCTTGTGGCGCGGCAAGCCGGAACTGCGCCGCTTTGCTGCAAGCGTGTTCCACACAAACAGCTTCGTTCTCTATTTTGCGCTGCTGTTCGTCCTGGCTTTTGCAACAGATGGTTTTGCCAGCGCTGCCACCGTCGCGGTTCTCGGCTTTATCGGCTATCTGATTTTATGGGGGCTTGCGTTTCTGGCGCACAAAAAGTCCGCTTATATTTTGACCAATCAAAGGCTGGTCATTCTCACAGGCGTTGCTCTTGAAAAACGCATCAGTGTGCCACTGAAGCTCGTCGGTTCTGCGAATATGAAACCACGCGGCAAAGGGCATGGCGATATCGCGCTTGAAATGGCGAGCGACCAACGCATTGGCTATCTGATCCTTTGGCCGCATGCTCGGCCTTTTCGATATGCAAAACCGCAGCCTATGCTGCGCGCAATTCCTGATGCAGAAAGCGTGGCAAGCAAGATGGCCGACGCATGCGCTGCCTTTTCAGAGATTGATCGGACGCTCGCAGCCTCCCCTTCCGAAGAGACAAATCGGCACAACCAACCGCAATCCAGCGATTGGGAAGGAGCGCCCGCATGACCAGTTCAGGGATCAATCATGGCAATTATCACAGCGCCGAACGCCGCGCTGCATTGGAAGCTGCGGTAGCTGCACGAGGTGAGGAAAAACGCACGCTTGAAGATCGCACGCGGATTCACAAAATTCCCGTCATCTTCATGGGCGGGGTCATTTTGTGCTCCATCGCGCTCACTGCATCTGTGACAATGGGCTTTATGGATCGCGAAGGCGTACCCAGCGAAATTCGCGCAGCCAATGGCACGCAGCAAATTGCAACGCGCAATATTCAATTCTTCGACGTTGAAGGTGGGATGGTGCGCGTTGAGGATGCGGACACAGGCGCAGTGATTGGCGAATATGATCGCGGCACAGGCGGCTTTGTCCGCCAGACAGGCCGCGCGCTCGTTCATCAGCGGCGCATTCGCGGGATTGGCGCGGAAACCGGCTTTGAGCTGGTCGAATGGGATAATGGCGCGCTGACTTTGCTCGATCACACCACGGGCCGCTCAATCGAGCTTGCCTCGTTCGGCGCAGACAATCGCAAGATCTTTGCCGACATGCTGCATTCCGAGGCGCGCACCGCCACTCTTTCACAAAGAGGAACGCAATAATGACAGATATGATAGCCAAGGGATCAGCTATCGAGGCGCGGCGTTTTGAAACGTCCTGCACCATAACGGTTGAGCAAAGCTCTGAGCATTTTCACGCGCATGTCGAATTGCCTGAAGAGATTACGATGGAACCGGGCGATAAAGTGCGGGTCCATGGCGATCCCATCTCTATCCCCTTTGGCAGCCGCGAAGTGTTTGAACGCACCGCCACTGTGACCCGTGCAGGACCGTTGAAGCGGCTTGGCGTTAAACTTGCCGCCTATTTCGATCTCGCGGAACTTTATGAAGTCAGTTTCAACGCTGGGAGGATCAAATGAACGCCCATACCGATATCAAAGCGGCTGCAAATCATGAAATGATGACCAGCGAAGAAGCGATGGCGCTGGCGACGCAGGATACGATGCTGACCCCGCGTTTCTACACCACGGATTTTGACGCGCTTGATGCGATTGATGTGAGCCGTGTGCGCACAGAATGGGATCAGCTGATCGCCGATATGGTGGGCGACCCCAACAAAAAGCACTTCCGCCACAAAGATGATTTTGCAGGCATTATCGAAGGGCTGGAACCGGAACTTCGCGCTGAATTTACCGATTTCCTCGTCAGCTCCATGACGTCTGAGTTTTCAGGCTGCGTCCTCTATGCCGAAATCGCAAGGCGCACGAAAAACCCAGACGTCAAACAGCTTTTCAAACTGCTCGCGCGTGATGAAAGCCGCCATGCTGGCTTTATCAATGAAAGCCTGAAAGATGCCGGTATCGGCGTTGATCTGGGCTTTTTGACGAAGACCAAGAAATACACCTATTTCAAGCCCAAATTCATCTGGTATGCGGTCTATCTATCTGAAAAGATTGGATATGCGCGCTATATCGCGATTTACCGGCATTTGGAAAAGCACCCGGAAAACAAATTTCACCCTATTTTCGACTGGTTCGAGGAATGGTGCAATGACGAGTTCCGCCATGGCGAAGCCTTTGCGATGCTGATGCATGCCGATCCGGATCTGTTGAAAGGTCATAACAAGCTTTGGATCCGGTTCTTCCTGCTCTCAGTCTACGCCACCATGTATGTGCGCGATCATGCCCGGCCCGTTTTCCATAAAGCGCTGGGCATTGATCCAACCGAATACGATTACAAAGTGTTCGAGATCTGCAATCAAATCTCGCGCCAAGTGTATCCGGTCGAACTTGATATTGATGATCCCAAATTCCGCGCACGGATGGAGGCGCTTCGTCAGGCGTCGATCCGTATCGAAGATGGCAAAGCGCAAGGCGGCATTGGCGGATTTTTCAAACGTATCGGCGGCATGGCGGGCGCTGGATACAATTTTGCGCGAATGTATTTCCAAACGCCTAAGCAAAACGTCCTGCCACAATCCATCAGGCTTCATCCTGCATGGTAAGCTGGGCGGGCCATATTATCCCGTTCATCGTAGCGGTTGCGATCTGGTTTTTCGCAACAGGCCTTATTGCCTGGGCGGATAATCTTGGCCGCGCCACGTTTTCTCGCAGCCTTTTAATTGGCGGGATCGGGGGGATTGGCGGACTGCTGATTATCCTTTTCGCCTCTTCCAGCGCCTCTGTGTCTTCCATCTATCTCGCCTTTGTCGGCGCGTTGATGGTGTGGGGCTGGCATGAAATTGGATTTTTGACCGGCGCTTCTGCCGGTCCGCGCCGCGAAGGGGCTGATCCCTCCCTTCGCGGCGCACGTCGTTTTGCGCAAGCCAGCGCGACTGTGCTGCATCATGAAGTGACGCTGGCACTAACCGCGCTCCTTCTGATTTCCCTTTCGTGGAATATGCCCAATCAAATCGGCGCGACCGTGTTTGTGCTGCTGTTTGGTTTGCGGCTCTCGTCAAAAATCAATTTGTTCGTGGGCGTGCCCAATTCGACATCGGAAATGCTGCCTGCGCACCTTGCTTATCTGCGCAGCTATTTCGGCGTGAACCGGATGACGCCGCTTCTCGCCATCTCGATCATCGCCATTCTGGCACTTGCCGGTTGGTTCGGCAGCCTCGCGCTTTCAGCCCCTATCGGATCAGCCGAAATGGTGGGGGCCAGCCTACTTACCAGCCTGTGCCTATTGGGCGCATTGGAACACGTTTTTCTGGCTCTGCCATTCCGCGATGGGATGCTGTGGGGCTGGGCCTTTTCACGTCGCAAGACACACACACATTAACGCATAAGAATACAAAGCAGAGGGAAACGCCATGGATTTTGAAACCTATTTTGCGACAGCGTTGGACAGCGTTCGCGAAGAAGGTCGCTACCGGGTCTTCACCGATATTAAGCGGCATCGCGGCAAATTCCCGCATGCCACGCGCTTTATCGGCGGAGAAACGCAAGCGGTCACTGTGTGGTGTTCCAACGATTACCTTGGCATGGGCCAACATCCCAAAGTGCTCGACGCGATGCACGAGACGCTCGATGAATGCGGCGCCGGCGCAGGCGGTACGCGCAATATTTCGGGCACCAATCACTACCACGTAGAATTGGAAGCCGAGCTGGCCGATCTTCACGGCAAGGAAAGCGCGCTGCTGTTCACATCGGGCTATGTCTCCAACTGGGCAGGGATCGGCACTTTGGCGGCGAAAATCCCGGGCTGCGTTGTTTTCTCTGACGCGCTCAACCATGCCAGCATGATCGAAGGCGTGCGCCACAGCCGCGCACCCTACAAAATCTGGAAACACAACGATCCCGAAGATTTGGACCGGATGCTTTCTGAATTCGGACCCGAAGTTCCCAAGCTGGTTGTCTTTGAAAGCGTCTATTCCATGGATGGCGATATCGCGCCCATCGCGGAGATTCTCGACGTGTGTGAAAAACATGGTGCGATGAGCTACATCGATGAGGTTCACGCGGTTGGCCTTTACGGCCCGCGCGGCGGCGGCATTGCTGAACGCGAAGGTTTGATGGACCGGATCGACGTGATCGAAGGCACGCTTGGCAAAGCGTTTGGCGTGATGGGCGGCTATATCGCTGCCAGCGCCAATCTGGTGGATTTCGTGCGCAGTTTTGCCAGCGGATTTATCTTTTCAACCGCCCTTCCCCCCGCTGTTGCGGCGGGCGCGACGGCGAGTATCCGGCACCTTAAGCAAAGCAATGATGAACGCGATCTTCAAAAAGACCGCGTGGAGCAAGTGCGCCGTCAGCTCGACATAGTTGGCATTCCGCACCTTCCCAATCCCAGCCACATTATCCCGGTAATGGTGGGCGATGCGAAAAAGTGCAAAATGATTTCGGATTGGCTGATGGACAATCACGGCATCTATGTGCAGCCGATCAATTATCCGACCGTGCCCGTTGGCACAGAGCGGCTGCGTCTGACACCATCGCCCGTGCATGATGATGGCGATATTGATCGGCTGATCACGGCGCTCAGTGAAATCTGGGGCCAGTGCGAATTGGCGCGCGGCCAGATGGCGGCCTGACGCGGTACTCAAAAACGGGGGCGTAACAAGCGCCCCATCATGCTACGCAAACAAAAAGGGCGGCAGGTGATGTACCTGCCGCCCTTTTGTGTGTCTTGGAAAACTGGGTTTAGACGCCAGCTTCAGCAAACAGTTCTTCAAACGCTTTGCCAGCGAGACCTGGGTGCGAGACACCTTTGGCCGCTTCAAGGTTTGCTTCCATGCCTTCGCCTTCAACGATGATCAGGCCGATCATGCCAGCGGCATAGTGTGGGTTACACTTGTACCCATAGATGCCTGGCGCAGGAACAACGTAAGAAACCTCTTCGTTGATCGCGCCTTGCCATCCGGTGACACCGGCTGGGATCATTTCGTCGATTGATTGCGACTGGTGGGTTGGGTCGGTTGGTTTGAAGACGATCGTGTCACCAACTTTGGCGCGGACAAGGCCCGGCTTGAACACTTGGCGG
This sequence comes from Pseudomonadota bacterium, assembly GCA_038532855.1. Lineage (GTDB taxonomy): Bacteria > Pseudomonadota > Alphaproteobacteria > Sphingomonadales > Sphingomonadaceae > Erythrobacter. The sequence goes on along the minus strand of JBCAZT010000004.1, from coordinate 9,172 downwards.
CCCGTGTCAGGATCGCGTGTCAGCATTTCGACTTCGATGATGGTGCCGTTGGCTTCTGCTGCTGGAACAGCCGCGACTTCTTCTGCGGGCGCTTCTTCAGCAGCAGTTTCTTCTGCTGGAGCTTCCGCTTCTTCCGCTGGTGCTTCTTCTGCGGGCGCTTCTTGAGCACCACCGCCGCAAGCTGAAAGCGCGATAAGGCTGCTTGCTGCAACCGCGCTCAAAAGGATGTTACGCTTCATAATTTTTCCTTCTTTGAACTACTCTTTCTTCCCGCGACTTGACGGCTCTAGACCGATTCCAATGCCAAGGAAAGAAAGAGTTTGCCCGTGAGAGATTTCGTCGCGACATATTGCGCCGCTACAGCGGAAAAGGCCTAGTGGCTGTTTGGTTCCCGAGCGTTTTTGCCCTCGCAATGATGCTTCGGACAAACCTGAACCACTAAGTAGATTTGCGCAAAGCGCGTGTGGCGTTAAAGGAGTGTTATGGAAATCACCGAAACACTTACGCCTAAGCCTTCAACACCCAAGCATGCTCGCTTCGCATTCTATCTTGCGCTGCTGTTGCCCGTGTATTTTGCCGTCGCAGCATTGGGCACGAAAATCGGGCTTTGGAGCTGGCAAACAGGGCTGTTGTCGCTGACATTTGGCGCGGGCATGTTCCTTTTGGGAATTGTTGCGGTGCTGTGCCTGCTCTCGCTTTTGATCATCGCGTTTCGAAAGCCGCGTAAGGGTTGGATTTGGCCGGTTTTAGGCTTGCTTATCCCTGCTGGCTTTGCGCTGTTCGCCATTATTGCGCGCAGCAATGCAGCAGGCCATCCTATCCATGATGTGGCAACTGATACCGGTAATCCCCCGGTATTCTCCGCCCAGACGATGCAAACGCGCGAGGAAGCGGGCGCCAATCCGGTGAGCGATTATCAGGTGCCTTTGAGCAAAATTTCCAGCTTTGAAGGCATCGAAGAGCCATTGGCGACGCAGAACCATGCGCAAATCGTCACAGATTTCTACGCCGATTTGGCTCCTCTGCCATTGGGCGGCGCAAGCAAGGCCGATGCGGTATCTGCTGTTGCCGCTGCAATGGGCGATATCGGGATGAGCAATATCCGGTCCGATGCAGACGCCGGAACGATCGAAGGCGTGGCCGAGACGTTCTGGTACGGATTTAAAGACGATGTGGTCGCGCGCGCAGGCGAAGCACAGATAGATTTTCGATCCGTGAGCCGCGTCGGGCGCAGCGATCTGGGCGCGAATTCGGCCCGTATCAAAGCTCTGCGCGAGGCGACCGAAAAACGGCTTGGGCAATAGACTAGGGTTGCTTGAACTGGATCATGGCAAGCGCGCTGCGCTGAAACACAGTCAGCACGCATAGCCCAGCATAGGCATAAGCGATAAAGCCGAACCATGCTGGGAACACGCACATCGCGATAAAGACCGCAATGGTCTCTGTTCCCTCGGCCAATCCGGTTGAATAGAAAAAGCTTTTGTGACCATGGGCGCTGGTTTCCTCGCCGCGCTCTGCTGCGATGACTGCAAAGGCAAGGAAGCTTACTCCTGTAAGAACGAAGCTGGCGACCAGAACCAGAGCCGGCAGCGTGTTTGCGCTCGATGCTATTCCAAATCCCAGCGGGATCGACACATAAAAGGCGAAGTCAGCAACAATGTCGAAATACCCGCCAAGCTGGGTCGGACCGCGTATGCGCGCAACCGCTCCATCCAGACCATCAAACACGCGATTGGCAATGATGAGGGCGAGGCCGAGCCAAATTTGCGCAAATGCGATAGCGACCGCCCCGCCAAGGCCCAGCGCCAGACCCACAAAAGTGAGCATATTCGCGCTCACTCCCACACCAGAAAGCGCGTGGCCTAGAGCGTTCAAAGGCGGGTCAATCAGAGGGCGCAGTTTGGCATCCAGCATCAGAACGTCACAAGCCCAATCCACGCGCCTGTCATCGCGCTGGCCATATTGCCTGCAATCCAGCTCTTGATGCCCAGCCCGGCTGCCTCCGCCCTTCGTTCCGGGCATAGGGTTCCAATGGTTGAGACAAGCAAACCAATGCTCGCCAAATTGGCAAACCCGCACATCGCATAGGTCGTAATCAAAGTCCCGCTTGGCGACAAAGTGCCGTCTTGCAAAGCCGACAGCTCCAGAAAAGCGACATATTCATTGAGGATCGCCTTCGTCCCCATCAGACTGCCGGCCGCTTGCGCTTCGGCCCATGGGACACCCAGCAGCCACATAAAGGGAGCAAACAGCCATCCGAATATGCGTTTGATGGAAAGCGGCTCTCCATCGATCATGGGGAACACTGCAAGGAATTGATCGCCCAAAGCCACCAGTGCAAACACCACAATGATGATGGCGATGACAGCCAAGAACAGCTGCATCCCGTCCATCGTGCCTTTGACAATCGCATCAATACTGGATGCGTAAGAAAGGCTGGGATCGTCCTCATCGTGTGCATCGGTCTTTGCCCCGTCCCCCGGCACCATCAGCTTTGCGATAAGCAGCGCGGCAGGAAGCGAGACCAGCGATGCAGAGATCAGATGGCCTGTCGCACCTTCGCCCAGCACGCCCTGCAATGTGCTTGCATAAAGGACCAGCACAGCGCCTGAAATGCTTGCCATGGTGAGCGTCATCACCTGGAACAGCTCTGCTCGGCTCATTTTGGCAAAGTATGCGCGCACCACGAGTGGGCTTTCGACAACGCCTAGAAACAGGTTCGCTCCGCCTGATAAGCCCACAACGCCGCTCACGCCCAATGTGCGTTGGAGAGCGAAGGAAAGGCCCTTCACCAGCCAACGTAAAACGCCCCAATGCCAAAGCAAAGCTGCCAAAGCGGAAAAGACGATCACTAAAGGAAGGATTTGAAACGCGATGATGAGCGGCTGATCTGCCCCTTCTTTCACCTCAAAAGGGAGCGGCGCGCCGCCCAGATAGCCGAACATATAGGATGATCCTGCAAGCGTTGCCTGCTCAACCGCGCGCACCCCGTCATTGGCCGCTTTCATCATCGACCAGATAAAAGGCACGCGAACAATGATAAGAGCCAGTACCCCCTGCATCGCCAGCGCGCCTGCAATCCATTGCCAGCGGGGTCGATTGGCGCGGTCCTCGCTCAGCCCCCAAGCGATAACCAGCAGGAACGCAATCCCGATTATCCCGCGAAACTGATCAAACAGATCCAAATTCTGCGCTCCTTAGCCGCGCATCCAATCGTGGTACTTTTCGACGAAGGAAAGCAGTTTTTCAGGCTTGCGCGCTTTCTTCCATTCGCCCGCGGCAAATTTGTTGCCTTCAGCCATTGTGGGGTAGGGATGGATCGTGCCGAGGATTTTATTCAGCCCCAGCCCGTGCTTCATCGCAAGCGTGTATTCGGCCAGCATCTCGCCTGCATTGTGCCCCACAATCGTCGCGCCCAATATTTTGTCTTTGCCTTGAGCGGTGAGCACTTTGACAAAGCCTTTGCGTTCATTCTCCGCAATCGCGCGGTCGAGCTCGCCGATCTCATATTCGCTCACTTCATAGGCGATACCTTGCTCTTTCGCTTCGGTTTCGTTGAGCCCAACGCGCGCCACTTCAGGATCGAGAAAAGTGACTGCCGGGATCACGGAGTAATCCGCTTTGAATTTCTTGAACGTGCCAAACAGCGCGTTCACGCTGGCAAACCATGCCTGATGTGAGGCGGTATGAGTGAATTGATAAGGGCCAGCCACATCGCCGCATGCAAAGATATTCGGGAATTTGGTTGCAAGGAAATCATCGGTGACGACCGTTTTGCTGGTATCAACGCCCAGCTCTTCCAAGCCATAGCCTGTAAGACGCGCAGCGCGCCCCACGGCGACGATCAGCGTGTCAAAAGGCACAGCCACTTCCTCATCGCCGTGTTTGGTGATGACCTGTTCGGTATCCACATTGACAGCCTGATGCCCGGTTAGAACTGTCACGCCTGATTCTTCCAGAGTTTGTTTGGCAAGCTCTGACACTTCCGGATCCTCGCGTCCCATAATCCGGTCCGCCATTTCAATCTGGGTGACGTTTGATCCAAGGCGCGCGAGGCTCTGCGCAATTTCGCAACCAATCGGACCGCCGCCAAGAATAGCGACGCGCTTTGGTGCTTCATCCATTTGGCCAAACGCTTCCCACATTGTGTCAGAGGTAAGGTATCCGCTTTCTTCGAGACCGGGGATCGGGGGCACAAACGGCGCAGCGCCAGCAGCAATAATGATCGATCGTGTGGTCAGGCGCTCAACTCGGCCATCGTGATGGTTGATCTCAACCGTCCACGGATCAATGATTGTTGCGTATCCAAGCCGCACATCCACGCCCATCGCTTCGAAGCGCTCTGGGCTGTCCATCGGCTCAATTGTCTTCACCGCCTCCATAATGCGCGCGATTGTTTGCTTGAACGGCACTTTGGGTTCGTGCGCCTCAAGCCCGTATTTGTCAGCATGACGCATCTGGCTTGCGACTTTTGCGCTTTTGATGAGCGCTTTGGAGGGAACGCAGCCGAAATTGAGGCAATCACCACCCATCTTGTGCGCTTCAACCAGCGTCACTTTGGCTTTCACGGTCGAGCCAATAATCGCCGAGACAAGACCCGCCGCACCGCCGCCAATGATGATCATATTGCGGTCGAAACTCTTGGGCCTTGTGAAGCCTTTATAGACTTTGCGGCGTTGGATTATGCCAATGATGCCTTTTGCGATCCAAGGGACTATAGCGAGAAAAACAAAGGACCCGATCAAGGCAGGGGAAAGAAGGCCACTGGTGCTTTCAATCTGCGCAAGCTGTGTTCCTGCATTCACATAAGCGATTGTACCAAGGAACATTCCGATCTGGCTCACCCACACATATGTCCAAGTGCGAATGCGCGTCAGACCCATCACCAGATTCACGACGAAAAACGGAAAAAGTGGGATCATCCGGATCGTGAAAAGGTAAAACGCTCCATCCCTTTCCAATCCGGCATTTAGGGCTTTTAGGCGCTCGCCGAACCTAGCCTCGATGCTGTCACGCAGGACATAGCGTGAGGAGAGAAACGCTAGTGTTGCGCCCATAGTGGAGGCGAAAGAGACAAGTATCGTCCCAGTCACCAATCCAAACAAGGCACCACCAGCAAGGGTTAAGATGCCCGCTCCAGGGATCGATACTGCGGTAGCTGTGACATAGATCACGAAGAAAGCCGCTATTACAAGAACCGGGTTCTCCCGATAGTACCCTTGCGCACCTTCAACGGCGTCCTTTAAGCCGGACAACGTTAAGTAGTTGCCCAGATCAAAAATGAAATACGCCGCAATCAGTGCAGCCAATGCGGCGATAATGAGAATTTTCTTCAAACCTGATCCCCTTCTCGCCCGTATTCGCAGGACAAGCGTTCGCGGTTACGAGCCGCTTGAAATAGCGGCGTATCGCGCGATCCAGCGTTTGTCGATCCACGCTTTGAGGCGGGACACCCAGCGGCCTTGCGCAGTAAAGGGACCATAGCTTGCAATCGCCTCACCCCGGCCGGTTGAAAGCAGATAGAGGCTGTATGGGCGCGGATGATAACTTTTTGGCGCTGGCTTGCCTTGTGCCACTGCTCGCAGATTGGCAGCGAGCGCAGGCCCCGCCATCACCGCATGGACACCCGAATGCGCAACGAAACGATCCTGCCGGGATGCCACATCGCCAACGGCGAAGATATGATCATGCGATAGCGAGCGCATGTGGCTGTTCACCGCAATAAATCCACGTTCATCGCATTGAAGACCGCCTGCCCGCGGCCAATCAGGCGCACCGCTGCCAACCGCGCCGATGACAAAATCGATAGGTTCAATCGGGTCAGAGTTTACGACAATCGCCCCATCTTCAAATCGCGCCTTACCCTCAATCACTGCGATATTCTGGCGTGCCAATTCGCTGTGTACTTTGTGCTGAACAGCGGGAGAAAAGCTTGAAAGCAGGCCGCTATCGCCTGTGATCAATGTGACATTCGGTTTCGAGGTATCACCGCTGCGGTTTTGCATCGCAAAAGCAATTTCAACCCCGCCGGCACCACCACCAACAACAGCGATATTCCGCGCGGCAGGCAGTTCTGCAATGCGATCAACAAACGTATCAATCGGACGCACATCAATAAGGCGCGGATCATCACCCAGAACCTTTGCCGCGCGTCCCACCCCGCCTGTATCAATCGAGGCGATATCAAAGCCAATCACGCCATTATCCATCGTCAAAACAGATCGCGCCACAGGATCGATCGCCACGCATCGATCCAGCACCAGATCGACCCCAGCAGCGCGTGCCAACCCTTCCAAATCCACGCGCGCTTCATCGCGGGCATGTTCACCCGAAATCCAGCCCGGAACCATGCCGGAATAACGCAGAAAAGGATCAGGGGTCAGCAAAATCGCTCGGGCGCCCGAAGGCAAACCATTGCTCGCCCAATCAGCCAAAACCGCGACATGTGCATGCCCGCCTCCGATCAATAGGATGGTGTTGGTTTGGTTTGTTTTGTGCCCGCTCATCTGCTGGAAATCCAAAAGGCGAGATCATTGAAGGTGGGGCAGTGTTGCATATGCCATTCGCTTAGTCGCAAAAATCAACAAATACAGGACTTACTTGCAGGAACCTCAAGGGAGCTTGCTCGTTCAATAGGCAGCGTGACGCTGGGGACACACGCAAAGATCCCTTGCGCGTGTGAGGGGTAAAAGTATCGCACGCGGTTGAACGAGTGCATTGTTTAAAACGCTATTTGGACGGATTTAGCGGCAATGGCCCACACGTTATCTAACACTGAGGAAAGCATTGGGACGCGCATTTCGCTCGTCAAATTCTTTCGTCAATTCATAGATATATTGCGGCCAGAGCGTAATTTTTACTGGCTTGCTTTGGTCTATGGCGTCGGTGTTTCTATGCTTTCGCTTGCAACGCCGATTTCGGTGCAAATGCTCATCAACACGGTCGCGAACACGGCTTTGACGGCACCCCTGGTTGTGCTGTCGGTGACTTTGTTTGGGCTGCTTTTGCTGTTCGGATTGATGAACGCCTTGCGTATTCACCTGATGGAGCTGTTTGCGCGCCGGTTTTATGCGCGGATGGTGGCAGAGATTTCGTTGATATCGGTCTATGCGCAAAACCCCTTCTTCGTCGACAACCAGAACGGGTGGCTGTTCAACCGATATTTTGATGTGATCAATGTCCAAAAAGCGCTGCCTGTGCTGTTTGTCGGAGGGTTTTCGGTCGTTTTGCAAGTGGCGGTCGGGTTCGTTCTCGTGTCGCTTTACCACCCGCTCTTTCTTGTATTCACGATTGTTATGTCAGCGCTCATTTGGGTGATCTGGCTGGTATGGGGCGCAAAGGCGATCCGCACCGGCATCGACATGTCGCATGCCAAACATGGGACAGCGGCCTGGCTTGAGACGCTGGGCGAATCCAATGGCTTTTTCAAATCTCAGCGCCGTATCGATTATGCGCTCGATCGGACCGATGATTACACCGCCCGCTATATTGGTGAGCGAAAGCGACATTTCCGCCAGCATTTCGGCCAAACTATCGCGTTTCTTGTCCTGTATGCCGCCGCGAGCGCTGCGCTGCTTGGGCTTGGCGGGTGGCTGGTGTTGCAAGAGCAATTGTCGCTCGGCCAATTGGTTGCCGCCGAACTCGTTCTTTCAGTCGCCTTTTTCGGTGTCGCGCAATTGGGCACGTATCTGACCTATTTCTATGATCTGTGCGCCGCTGTGGAAGAGCTTTCACAATTCTACGATGTTCAACAGGAAGAGCCGAAAGGCGATAACCCCATTACGGGCGATGATCACACTTTGGTATTCCATTCGGTCTCTGGCCCGGCGCGCTATGAACAAGCCACGCTTGATCTCGAAATTCCCAGCGGATCCATCGTGATGGCAGCAGCCAGCCATCACGGCGTACAAAGGCTGTTCACCAGCATCCTGAAAATGCACACAATCCCCGATAAAGGGTTCACATCATTGGGCGGGATCGACCTTAAAGATATCGAAGCGCACAATCTGCGCAAAGATGTGCATGTGGTTGAACGCCCTTCTTTCGTAGGCATGACAATCCGCGAATATTTGAGCCTGTCTTGCCCCGATTCCGCACCCGGCCGGATGATCGGCGCGCTGGAGACTGTGGGGCTAGATCGGACGATCGCCTCATTTGAGAAAGGCCTCGATACGCTGGTGGCTTCGACAGGTTATCCGCTGTCCTTGGTGGAATTGCAGCAATTGAAATTGGCAAATGCGCTGCTGGAACAACCGCGCGTTCTGGTGCTCAGCCGATTGTTTGATCTTCTTGATGAGGACCATCTGGCCCGCAGCATCAAGGAATTGCGCGATCAAGCCTACACCACGGTCGTCTGTTTCTCTGGCCGCAGGATTGATCTTGGCTTTGACAAATTTCTTTTCATGGAAGCGAATGAGCAGAGATACTTCGACAATTTTGAGGATTTCTGCCTCGCGGTGAACAAGAAACCGCCGCACCGGCCCAAAGGTCCGCGCCCCTTATCGCCCAATTTCGGCGCGGTGGGAGAATAGACATGCCCGCACTCGAAGCAGATATGGCGCATTTCAAGACGCTGGAAACTATCCGGATGCCGCGCATTTTCCGGACGATTTTTGTGCTGATCCTGTCCGCCATTATCGCAGGCATTGTGTTCATGATTTACGTCCCTTGGGTGCAAACCACGGGCGGGCAAGGGGTTGTGACAACGCTCAACCCCAATGAACGCCAGCAGGAAATTAACGCGCTGGTTGGTGGCCGGATCGAAGAATGGTTCGTGCGCGATGGCAGCGAGGTTAAGAAAGGCGATCCCATAGCCCGCATCGCCGATATCGACCCGCAATTGATCCAGCGATTGGAAGCTGAGCGTGCGCAGGTTGAGATCCAGTTGAGCGCCGCGCGCAACGCCCAGTCCACTGCTGAGATTGATTTGCGCCGTATGAATGAACTGTTCGCTTCGGGTCTTGTGGCGCGGCGCGATTATGAGCTTGCCCAGATCAAAGTTGAAGAAATGCGCGGGCGCGTCGCTGAAGCGCAGGCCAATCTTACTCAAACAGAGCGGGCTCTGTCTCGCCAGTCAGAGCAATTGGTCACTGCCCCGCGCGATGGCTTTATTCAAAGCGTGAATGCGGGCGATACAGCAACTGTGGTGAGCGCAGGCGAGGTGCTGGCGACC
>JBCAZT010000003.1:0-64029 GCA_038532855.1 Pseudomonadota bacterium | reverse complement strand
GTCGGCCTCATCGATGACATTATCAATGAAAGGCGTTCGCCATTCTGTGTCTTTGGGAAGAGCGTGAATGGTGCCGAGCATCCATCCTTCGGTTTCGCCTTGCGCATTGGTAATCTCGAAGACGAGCGGGCTCGGCTCAACCTTGGGCGCGGCGTCGTTCGGATCGCCCCCGCAAGCGCTCAAAACGAAGGCAGATGCAAGCAGAAATCCTAGCCCCAACTTGGGGAGGGGAAGGGGACGCATTTTCATGATTGCAGCGTTAGGATCGCGTTATTGCAGCCGCTCTGTTTCGATCCCGCGCTGGGCAAGGTAATCCTGCACGCTTTTCTCACCTGCAAAGTGCAAGGCCCCCGCTGCGATGAAGACAGTGCCGGGCGTATCCAGTCGGTCCTCGATCCAACCAGCCCAGGCTGAGTTGCGATTGTACAAAAGACGCTCAGCCAAAAGCGGATTGGTTTCGAAGGCGTCATCCAAAAGATCCGCCAGCTCAACCACCTTCCCATCGGACCAAAGTTCGACCAATGTGTTGAGCATTTCGATGCCTTCAATGGGATCTTCAATGCCTTCTAAGAGAAAATCCAACTGAGCATCGATTGGCATGCTGTCCAATCCACCAAGCTGGCTTTCAACGGTTTCTAGCGCAGCCCGCTTCGTGTCCTCGCCAATCTTTGTCTCTAGCACCGTTTCGACACCTTTTTCGGGCGTAAAGCCTGATGCCTGTGCAAGAATTTGTGCCATCACAATCGAGGCAAACCAGGGCTCCATCTGGTCAAAGGTTTCTGGGGGAACATTGATTTTTGCAAGGCCGCCTTCAAACGCTGCCTTTTGTTCATCGCTCATTAGCCCGCGTAGGGTTTGACCTTGCGGCAACATACCATTTTGGCCGATGAATTGGGCAACCTCAGCCTCTGTTTCTGGCGTTAGATTAAGCTCTGTAACAAGCGTGTCGGAACCGTCCAAAGCCGCTTTCACATCGCCCGTGTACCACTCAACATCATCGGGGAGCAGATGAACGGTACCAAACAGATAGATGGTCGTGTCCTCGTCAGCGATTTGCCACATGGCAGGCGCATTGGCGGCGGGTTCAACCTGCACGACCTCTGCTACTTCTTGAACCGCTGCTTCTTCAGCAGCGGCTGCGATGTAAGTTTCATCTTGCGAATAAGCGCAGCCCGCTGAGAAGAGAGCTAGCGCGGCAGCAGCAGTGGGTAGCAGATTGCGGAAATTCATGGGTTTCTCCTTTGCTGCCACCATAGGAACACAAACCCTTTCGTCAAATTCTAAAACCCATTGAGCGAGCATTTAGACACACAACCATGTTGCGCTGCGGCATTGACGCGATTGGGGCCTTGCGCCATGGGCATCGCCCATGAGTTTAGAGGCCAATTTTCACCCCCCAGCGCGCAATCCCAAAGGGTCATTTCAAGACCTGATCTTGACGCTGCACGATTTCTGGGCGGCGCAAGGATGCGTTGTTCTTCAACCTTACGATATGCGCATGGGGGCGGGCACATTCCACACCGCAACAACATTGCGTGCGCTGGGGCCTGAGCCTTGGAATGCCGCCTTTGTCCAGCCATGCCGTCGCCCAACAGATGGTCGCTATGGCGAAAACCCCAATCGCTTGCAGCATTATTACCAATATCAGGTGATCTTGAAGCCATCACCTGCCGATATCCAAGACCTCTATCTTGGCAGCCTGAAAGCGATCGGTATTGACCCGCTGCGTCATGACATTCGCTTTGTCGAAGATGACTGGGAATCGCCCACGCTGGGCGCCTGGGGTCTGGGCTGGGAAGTTTGGTGCGATGGGATGGAAGTCACCCAGTTTACGTACTTTCAGCAAATGGGCGGGTTCGATTGCAAACCTGTTGCAGGAGAGCTGACTTACGGCCTTGAACGTCTTGCGATGTATGTGCAGGGCGTCGACGGCGTTTATGACCTCGATTTCAATGGGCACGGCGTGTCCTATGGCGAAGTCTTCCTTGAGAACGAACGCCAGATGTCGAAATGGAATTTTGAAGTCGCTGATACCGATAGCTTGTTCGACCTGTTCACCAAGGCTGAGGCGGAATGCCGCAATGCTTTAGACAACGGCGTGCCGATCGCTGCCTATGAACAAGCGGTTGAAGCCAGCCACATCTTCAACCTTCTCCAAGCGCGCGGCGTCATCAGCGTACAAGAGCGCGCCAGCTATATGGGCCGCGTGCGCGATTTGGCGCGCGGGTCTTGCGAGACATATGCGGAGCAAATGGCGCCCCAATGGGCCGAGAAATATCCTGAGTGGAGTTTGGTGTGATGGCTGACTTCCTCCTCGAGCTGCTGACCGAAGAGATCCCAGCCCGCATGCAAAAAGGCGCGCGCGGTGAGCTGGAAAAATTGTTCCGGCGCGAGTTGGATGCGGCAGGCGTTGCTGTGGGTGATCTCACCATATGGTCCACTCCGCGCAGACTGGCGCTGATTGCACGCGAGCTTCCACTTGAAACAGAGGCTGTTAGCGAAGAGGCCAAAGGCCCGCCCGTTGGCGCTCCCGATCAGGCAGTGGACGGATTTTGCCGCAAAAATGGTGTCACTCGTGACCAATTGGAGGAGCGCGAGGTAAAGGGCAGGGCGACCTATTTCGCGGTCATCGAAAAGCCGGGACAGGCAGTTGCTGACCTTTTGGCATCTGCCATCCCAACAATCATCCGTGATTTCTCCTGGCCCAAGAGCATGCGTTGGGGCGAAGCGTCGATCAGCAGTGAAAGCCCCAAATGGGTTCGCCCTTTGTCGGGCATTGTCGCACTGCTAGACGGTGAAGTGGTCGAGTGCGAAGCGGGCGGCTTCCATTCTGATCGCATCACTGTCGGGCACCGGTTTCATTCCGAAGGCGCCATCGAAATCGCAGGCCCGGACGATTATGCGCCAAAACTGCGCGAGGCTTGCGTGATCGTCGATCATGAAGAGCGCGCAGGTATTATCCGTGAGGGTTCACGCAAAGCAGCTAAAGCTGCTGGTCTTACCGTCGTAGAAGACGAAGGGCTGGTGGTTGAAAACGCTGGCCTTACCGAATGGCCTGTGCCGTTGCTTGGGCGCTTTGATGAGGCTTTTCTGGATGTTCCTCCCGAGGTTATCCAGCTTACGGCACGGGTGAACCAGAAGTACTTCGTTTGCGAAGAGCGCGCACCCGATGGCACCACGCGTCTCGCCAATGCCTTTATCTGCACCGCCAATATTGCAGCCCAGGACCCTGCCGTGGTGGTCGATGGCAACCGCAAAGTTTTGGCCGCAAGACTAGCCGATGCGCGCTTTTTTTGGGAACTCGATCAAAAGAAGACTTTGGCACAACACGCCGAAGGACTGGAGCGGATTACCTTCCATGAGAAGCTGGGCACGGTGGCCGATAAGGTGGACAGGGTTGCAAAGCTGGCGAGGTGGTTGTGTGAGGACTATGGCAAGCGGCCGCCGCTCATTAGCGCCGACCCGGACCTTGCCGAACAAGCCGCGAAGCTTTGCAAGGCCGATCTCGTTACCGAAATGGTTGGCGAGTTTCCCGAGCTTCAGGGCCTAATGGGCGGTTACTACGCCGAGAAAGAGGGCCTCCCGCGCGAAGTGTCCGATGCGATCCGCGATCATTACAAGCCTGTGGGACAGGGGGATGATTTGCCCACTGCGCCTGTGACAGTGGCGGTGAGCTTGGCGGATAAAATGGACACTTTGATGTGCTTTTTCGCGATCGATGAGAAACCGACGGGTTCGAAAGACCCATTTGCCTTGCGACGGGGCGCGCTCGCGGTAGTCAGGTTGATTTTGGGCAATCATCTCCGGTTAAGCATCGATGATACGTTCGAAACCATGACTGATGTGATCGCGATGCATCGCGATCGCGATCGCGAGACCAAAGAGCAGACACTTGCAAGGGATAGTCTTGATAACGACCTGCTTGCCGGTATCGCTTCAGGCTCCGCCGGACTTCATTGGTTTGTCATTGACCGGTTCAAAGTCCAGCAGAAAGAGGCCGGGCTAAAGCATGATTTGATCGATGCAGCCTTTATGGGCCGCGATGACGATTTGTTCCGTCTCAGGTTAAAGACCAACGCCCTCCAAGCCTTCATCGAAACCGAAAACGGCACCAATCTTCTCGCAGGCTATAAGCGCGCGGCGAATATTCTTAAGAAGGAAGACTACACCGTTCGTGCTGAGCCGGTGGCGCAAAGCGCCGTCTCTGACTCCGAAGCACGGGCAGATGGCGAAGCACCAGACGCCCTTCGACAAGCTCAGGACGAGCGGAGTTTCCAGGGATCAGACCTTTCCTACACTCCCGACCCGGACGAAAAGGCCTTGATCGATGCTCTGGCTCGCGCGGCGCCCAAAGCGGCTGCCGCCGTTCAAGCGGAAGACTTTGAAGCAGCCATGGCTGCGCTTGCCACTCTGCGGGAACCCATCGATGCGTTCTTTGACAATGTGATAGTTAATGACCCACAGGCGGACAAACGTACAGCGCGTCTTGCACTTCTCGCAAGCTTCCGCGATGCGGTGCACCAAGTTGCCGATTTTAGCCAGATAGAGGGATGAAAATGCCTCTCATCCCCTGTCCGTCACCTTCGGAAAAGTAACAATTATTACAATAATAACAAATATTTGAGGTCGAGCTTTCTAGGTGACACGGTGTCACCTTTGTCACCTTTGTCACCTTTGTAGGAAATATAATGTCCGAAAAAACGGTCTACCCATTCGGCGGAAGCGCCCAACATGACGATCCCCGACAAAAGGACAAAACAATCACGGGCGGCAAAGGTGCGAACCTTGCCGAAATGGCAAGCATTGGCCTTCCTGTGCCTCCAGGTTTCACCATCACAACCGAAGAATGCGTTCGCTATTTGAAGGACGGCGCCGACTTTGGCGATGATCTACGCGGCAATGTCGCAAGCGCGCTTTCCCATATTGAAAGCGCCGTTGGAAAATCATTCGGCGATGCAAGCGATCCTTTGCTTGTTTCTGTCCGTTCTGGCGCGCGAGTATCAATGCCAGGGATGATGGATACAGTCCTCAATCTCGGCCTCAATGATGAAACCGTTGCAGGTCTTGCTGCGACCAGCGGCGATGAACGGTTCGCCTGGGACAGCTATCGCCGCTTTATCCAGATGTATTCTGATGTGGTGCTGGGCCTCGATCATGGCCTGTTCGAAGAAGCACTGGAAATCGCGAAGGAAGACAATGGCTTTTACGCTGACACTGAATTGTCAGCTCAGGATTGGAAGGGCCTTGTCAGCCAATTCAAAGACATCGTTCAGGCCGAATGGGGCAAGCCTTTCCCGCTGGATGTGACGGAGCAATTGTGGGGCGCGATTGCGGCCGTATTTGACAGCTGGGATAGCGACCGCGCGAAAGTCTATCGCCGCTTGAATGATATTCCGGCTGATTGGGGCACAGCGGTAAATGTGCAGGCGATGGTGTTCGGCAATATGGGCGAAACCAGCGCAACCGGCGTTGCCTTTACCCGCGATCCTGCAACAGGCACGCGCGCTTATTACGGCGAATATCTGATCAACGCGCAGGGCGAGGATGTTGTGGCAGGGATTCGCACGCCGCAATACCTCACCAAAGCGGCACGCGAAGCCGCAGGTGCCAAACCATTGTCGATGGAAGAGGCGATGCCAGAGGCTTACACCGAATTGGCGCGCGTCTTTGATCTTCTTGAAAACCATTACCGCGATATGCAGGACATCGAATTCACGGTGGAACGCGGTAAACTTTGGATGCTTCAAACGCGTTCGGGCAAACGGACTGCGAAAGCTGCCTTGAAAATGGCGGTTGATATGGTGGGAGAGGGCCTGATCTCGAAAGAGGAAGGCATTCTTCGCATCGATCCGATGGCGCTGGATCAATTGCTTCACCCAACCTTGGACCCAGAGGCAGAACGCAACGTACTGACAACTGGTTTGCCAGCATCTCCGGGCGCTGCTGCGGGCAAAATTGTGCTCGATGCTGATACGGCAGAACAATGGGCAGGGCGCGGTGATAAAGTCATTCTGGTGCGGGTGGAAACATCGCCTGAGGACATCCACGGAATGCACGCAGCGCAAGGCATTTTGACAGCGCGCGGCGGGATGACGTCTCACGCGGCGGTGGTTGCGCGCGGAATGGGCCGCCCTTGCGTCTCTGGCGCAAATGGCGTTTCGATAGATCGCGAAGGGCGCACTTTGCGCATTGGCGATACCGAGCTGAAAGAGGGTGATGAAATCACGCTGGACGGGGCAAATGGTCAAGTGATGCTGGGCATTGTGCCGACGGTTGAACCCGAACTTGTGGGCGATTTTGGCACTTTGATGGAATGGGCCGATAGCAGCCGCCGGATGCACGTGCGCACCAATGCAGAAACGCCTGCGGATTGCACGATTGCGCGCCAATTTGGCGCTGAGGGTATCGGCCTTTGCCGGACAGAGCACATGTTCTTTGATGCCAATCGCATCAAGGCCGTGCGCCAAATGATCTTGGCAGAAGAAGAGGCGGGGAGGCGTGATGCCCTTGCGCAATTGCTGCCAGAACAACGCGCTGACTTTACCGCAATCTTTGAAGTGATGACGGGCCTTCCGTGCACGATCCGCCTGCTTGATCCGCCACTGCATGAATTCCTGCCCACACGCGACGAGGAATTCGCTGAATTGGCTGATGCGACAGGCCTTGGTGTTGATCACCTTAAACGGCGCGCGGATGAACTGCATGAGTTTAACCCGATGTTGGGACACCGCGGTTGCCGTTTGGGGATCACGTTCCCTGAAATCTACGAAATGCAGGCGCGGGCCATTTTTGAAGCGGCCTGTGCTGTTCACAAGGCTAGCGGTGAGGCCCCACTGCCTGAGATTATGATCCCACTGGTTGCGACCCGAAAAGAGCTGGCGATTTTGCGTGAACTTGTCGACCGGACTGCGAAAACGGTGTTTGAAGAACAAGGCGTTGAAGTGGCATATATGGTCGGCACCATGATCGAATTGCCTCGTGCTGCTTTGATGGCGGGAGAAATCGCTGAAGAAGGTGAGTTCTTCAGCTTTGGCACGAATGATTTGACGCAAACCACTCTTGGGGTGAGCCGCGATGATTCTGCCAAATTCCTGGCGCCCTATGTCGACAAAGGCATTTTCGCTCGCGATCCTTTTGTAAGCCTCGATGTCGAAGGGGTTGGCCAATTGGTCGACATGGCAGCCGAAAGTGGGCGCGTGACCCGGCCTGATATCAAGCTTGGCATTTGCGGAGAGCATGGCGGTGATCCCGCTTCGATTGCATTTTGTGAAGAGGTCGGGCTCGATTATGTTAGCGCCTCGCCATACCGCGTCCCGATCGCTCGGCTCGCAGCGGCGCAGTCAACTCTTGCAGCTAGCAAGGGCTGAAAAGCGCTTTCCTAACGCCAACCGGTAAGGGCAAGGATTTCAAAGTTTTCTGAAACCTTGCCCTCATCATCGCGCCGAGCCTCAAACGCTTTTCTTGCGCGGGCGAGGGCTGCCTTTGTCAATCGTGGTGGGCAGTCATTGAGAATGCCGGTAAGACCCTGTTCACGCAGGTCTCCAATCATGCGGTCAAAACTGGAAAAGCGGACGGTGATGCTGCGACTATCGACCACCTGCTTGCTAAAGCCGGCACGGGCGAGGAGGGCAGAGGCGGCTTGATTATCAATTTGCGGGTGGATGCGCGCAGCTGGACTATCACCATCAGCTTCCATCATGATGGATCGCAAGGTTGGAAGACTGCCCGCGCCAATGATTTGAGCAAACAGAATGCCGCCATCCAAAAGAGCGTTTCTAAGATGCAAAAGTGCGCCGGGAAGATCGTTTAGAGTGCTTAAAGTGCGTATTGCGAAAATGTAATCAGCGCATGAGAGCGGCCATGGCTGCTCTTCGTTGAATGACCCGATTTGGTGCTGTTCCACTGGGAAAGAAAGTTGATTTAAGTGGGCGGCGAGAGTTTCGTTTAGATCGCCTAAGACCACACACTTTCCGGAAGATAGCCGCATAAAATCAATGCGGTCCAATATATCTGCAATAAGATCGTTATCCAGCCAGCAAGCCGCATTTGGACGCTGGCTCAACACTTTGGATCGTTCAAAACGCAGCCTTCGACGGCGCTGATTGAATATCTTCGGGACGTTTGCGGACGGCATGCCGAAGGCCCTGCCGCGCTTGATCCATTTGCGCAAGCTATGCGAGAGCTTGGCCATGGGTTTAGGGGCGGAAATTGCGAATGGGATGCGGCCATTGGTCGATTTGGTTTATCCCCCGCGTTGCCCAGCTTGCGGCGCGCCGGTCGCTACTCAAGGCGGCCTTTGTCTTGATTGCTGGGGTGAGATGGCATTCCCACCACTCGGAGACGGGACAGGAGAGGGCCAGTCTGAGACCAACACCAGACCGGTGATCGCCGCCACTTATTATACTGACGTTTCAAGAAAGCTCGTCATAACATTCAAGTATGGAGGCAAAATCTCTCTTGCCAGATTGCTTGGTCAGATCATTTCGTCGCGAATGCCCAAGGAACGCGGAGATAGCACGACACTTCTGGTCCCGGTCCCGCTGCACCGCACTAGGCTATGGCAAAGAGGGTTTAATCAGGCCGCATTGCTGGCAAGCGAACTGGCGAAGAAGGGTCATGGGGAATTGGTAGTCGATGGCCTGAAACGCGTGAAACGAACGCCGTCTCTTGGGGGGCTTGGGCGCGAAGCTAGGCAGGCTGCTTTGCAAAATGCAATCATCGTACCCAAGAGACGAAGCTCTAAGGTTTCTGGGTGCAACGTCGTGTTGGTGGATGATGTGCTAACCAGTGGAGCAACAAGCGATGCTTGCATTTCAGCATTGCTAAGCGCGGGAGCCCGCTCCGTCAGGATTGCGTGTTTTGCGCGTGTCGAAGAAGGCTGAGTGGCCTGAAAACCAACAGGCCCGAACAACACAACGCCCGAGGTCAAAAGACCCCGGGCGCCACGTGACGAAATAAAGCGGATCCGCTCCTAAAAGGAGCTAAGACGGCGACCCCCTAACTTCGCCATCAGAATCCTATCTCTCATCGTTCAACCAAACGCGCTAACACCCCGCTGTCAGCCGCTGTCTGGTCACCCCCTGAACCTGACCAAAAGGCCTTTGTTCGGTGATGGCGTGTTGTTCCAAACCGTAGCGTAATCCGAAAGGTCAAATATGACAGTTGTCCGATTTTGGACCGTCAGTGTGCTTATCTTGCAACAAATTATCGCACGAGGAACTCCACTGGACGCAAAACTTGAATGGGGTATGGAGCAAGCCTTCAGCAGTGCGATGTCTAACTCTGAATTGAGGATCAAGAATGACAAAGGCCATCAAAGTCACAAAAGAGGAACTCGAGGAAGGGGCCACCTTTCTTCCGAAGTTTGACGCAAATGGCTTGATGGCTTGCGTAGTTTTGGATGCGACCAAAAATGACGTTTTGGTGGTGGCCTTTATGAATGAACGGTCACTGGAGCTCACCCTCGACACAGGTGAAGTGCATTTCTGGTCGCGTTCTCGTCAGGCGCTTTGGAAGAAAGGAGAGACTTCGGGAAACGTCTTGAAGGTCGTAGAAATCCTGACTGATTGTGATCAGGATGCCCTCGTAATTCATGCTGAACCTGCCGGTCCGACATGTCACACGGGGCGGACATCGTGTTTTTACAGGCGTATTGAGCCTGGCAACAGCGGCGCACCAACTCTCGTGAAGGTAAAGACTTGACGCTCACGTAAAGGGAAGGTAGTAGGCGGTCATGGCTACTGCATCTCTTGATACAAAACCCCATGCGAAAGGCACGGCTGAAGATCAACGTCCCAATCGCGCTCACCTTGATACTCCCGATGCGCAGGAGCGGGAGCAGTTTACGATATCTGATCTCACATCCGAATTTGGCTGCACAGCGCGTGCTTTGCGTTTTTATGAGGATGAAGGATTGATCAGCCCTGCAAGAGTTGGGCTAACTCGGGTGTATTCAAAGCGTGACCGCGCTCGTCTTGCGTGGATTATGCGCGCCAAGAACGTTGGGTTTAGCCTGACCGAAATCCGGGAAATGATCGATCTATACGATCTTGATGATGGCCGCGTAGAGCAGCGCCGCGTCACCGTTGAGAAATGCAAAGCGCATATCGCGAAACTCAAAGCGCAACGCGCTGATATTGAGTCTTCTATTAAAGAATTATCGCAGTTTGTGACCGAGATTGAGCAATTGGATCTCGGCTAACGACCGGCCAAAGACAAATAAGAACAATCAACTCACGAAGGGATCTTTAGATGCCAACTTATACCGCCCCAACACGCGATACGCGTTTTGTCATCAATGAAATGCTGGACCTTGCTAGCTATGGCAATCTGCCCGGCTTTGAAAACGCAACGCCCGATATGATTGATGCTGTCATTGGAGAAGCTGGCAAGTTTTGCTCTGAAGTCCTCGCGCCGCTCAACCAAATTGGCGATGAGCAAGGCTGCACCCGTCATGACGATGGTAGTGTGACCACCCCAGATGGTTTCAAAGAAGCCTATGATCAATTGGTCGAAGGTGGCTGGACCACTTTGACCGCAGCTGAAGAGTTTGGCGGTCAAGGTCTTCCCCACGTCATGGGTTTTGCTTTTGAGGAATACATGGGCACCTCAAACCAAGCCTTTGCGATGTATCCAGGCCTCACAGGCGGTGCGGCAGCAGCGTTGGCGGCAGCCGGCAGCCAAGAATTGAAAGAGACTTACCTTCCCAAAATGGTCTCAGGCGAATGGTCGGGCACCATGAACCTGACCGAGCCGCATTGCGGAACCGATCTTGGAATGATCCGCACGAAAGCGGAACCACAGTCGGATGGATCGTACACAATTACCGGTACGAAGATTTTCATCTCTGCTGGTGAGCATGATCTCACAAGCAATATCATCCACCTGGTCCTTGCTAAGACACCGGGCGCGCCTGACAGCTCGAAAGGCATTTCGCTGTTCGTCGTTCCCAAATTTATGTTGGATGAGAACGGCGAACCGGGTGAGCGCAATGGTGTATCATGTGGTTCGATTGAGAAGAAGATGGGTATTCACGGCAATGCCACCTGCGTTCTCAACTATGACGAAGCCAAAGGCTGGATGGTAGGTGAGGAGAACAAAGGTCTCGCCGCTATGTTCGTTATGATGAATGCCGCGCGTCTTGGCGTTGGCCTTCAAGGTTTGGCTCAAGCGGAAGTCGCTTATCAAAACGCTGTGACCTATGCGCTTGATCGTCGTCAAGGTCGCGCTTTGACAGGGCCTGCTGACAAAGAAGCGAAAGCCGACCCGATTTTCGTGCACCCTGATGTGCGCCGCATGTTGATGGATGCGAAAGCCTTTAACGAAGGAATGCGTGCGCTGTGCCTTTGGGGTGCACTTCAGGTTGATCTTAGCCACAAAGCGCAAACCGAAGAAGAGCGCCAATTGGCTGATGACCTTATTGGTCTGATGACCCCGGTGATCAAAGGCTATGGCACTGACAAAGGCTATGACATCGCCAACAACATGCAGCAGGTCTATGGTGGGCATGGCTATGTCAAAGAATGGGGCATGGAACAGTTCGTGCGCGATAGCCGGATTGCCATGATCTACGAAGGCACCAATGGCGTGCAGGCGATGGACCTTTGTGGTCGTAAACTTGCATCAAATGGCGGCCGCGCTGTGCAGGCATTCTTTGCTGCTATTGATGAGGAAATTGCCTCAGCCAAGCAAATCGATGGCCTTGGCGAGATGGCTGAGAAACTTGAAAAGGCGCTTGGTGAGCAAAAAGCAGCGACCATGTGGTTCATGCAAAATGCGATGGCCAACCCCAATCACCTCGGCGCTGGTGCTCACCATTACATGCACATTATGGGCATTGTGACGCTTGGTTTTATGTGGCTCAAAATGGCGAAAGTCGCCCAAACGGCGCTGGAAGGTTCTCCTGAAGATGCCGCGTTTTACGAAGCGAAATTGACCACTGCTGCCTATTACATTGAGCGTTTCCTGCCTGATGCTGGTGCGCTTCGCCGGAAGCTTGAAGCGGGTAGTGAGAATATGATGAAGCTCACAGAAGAGGCTTTTGCCACTGCGGCTTAATCACTCAAACTAGTCCATATTCTAAAAGCCCGGCAGGTCCATCTTGCCGGGCTTTTTCGTGTTTGCGAGCAGCGATTCGTTGACTTTGTACATACTGGAAGGTGGGCAAACGGCTCTTTTGAAGGTCCTACATCGCCCCCGTAAAGTTGCATGACCCCGCGGCGAATATAGAGGCCGCACAAAAAGTAGGAAAACTTGAACGTATCCCGGCTTGTCACAGCCAAGGACCTCTCTTAGCGTCCCGATACAATAAAACAGGGCGCCGGGGAGAGATTGATGCGCGTTTGGACACTTGGCTTGGCTTTAGCGGTGGGCGCGGCGGCTATGAGCGCTGGCAGTATCGCTGTTGCTCAAGAATACGACGTCAACATCACGCGCACCACATATGGCATTGCCCATATCGAAGCGGATGATTGGGAAAGCGTGGGGTACGGCGTTGCCTATGCTTATGCGCAAGACAATATATGCATGCTCGCGGAAGAGTTTGCCACTATCGAAGGCACCCGCACGCTCCATTTCGGCTCTGAAGGCAGCAGCACTTTAGGCTTTAGACAAACAGACAATCCAACCTCCGATGTCTTTTATCGTGGCCAGATGGATATCAAAAGCCTCCACGAAAACGCATTGGATCAAAGCATAGAAACGCGCGCGCTCTTCAAAGGGTATGTTGCGGGATATAATCGCTATCTGCGCAATGTGGGCGAAGACGGTCTGCCGGTAGAATGCCGTGGTAAGGATTGGGTTCGCCCTATCACCCGCGATGATGTGCTGCGGCTCAATGAAAAACAGATGCTGCTTGCCAGTTCACTGGCGCTGGCAGGAGGCATCGCCACCGCAGCGCCTCCGGGCGCGCAGCAAGCCGAACTGGATCTCACTTTTCCTAAGAAAGACGAACCCACATTTGGCAGCAACGGCTGGGCCTTTGGCGGTGATGCGACTGCCGATGGGCGAGGTCTGGTTATAGGCAATCCGCATTTTCCATGGGAAGGCCCGTCACGGTTTTGGCAAATGCATGTGCGCGGTCCTGATGGGTATGATGTAATGGGCGTCGGGATTGCAGGCACGCCCATTCCGACCCTTGGGTTTAACAAAGATATCGCTTGGACCCACACGGTAACAGCCGCGCGGCATTTCACGGTCTATGCGCTGCAACTGTCTCCTGATGATCCGACCACATATATGGTCGATGGTAAGCCGGTTAAGATGGAAGCGCGTGAAATCAGCGTGCCGGTGGGCGAGGGCGAAGAGCCGATCACTCGCACACTGTATTCCACTCAATTCGGCCCTGTCGTGACCGTTCCGGGAAGCGGGGTTCAATGGACCAAACAGATGGCGTTCGCCCTGCGTGATGCCAATGCGGGCAATCAGCGCGCGTTGGATGCATGGCTGGGGATTGGCCGAGCCAAAAATGTGGGCGAGATAGAAGCCGCCGTCAGCAACACGCTTGGTATTCCATGGGTGAACACGATTGCAGCGGATCGTGATGGCAATGCGCTCCATGCCGATATCACGGCGGTGCCCAATGTAAAGAAAGAGCTGATAGCTGAGTGCTCCACGCCGTTTACGGCGCTTGTGGCCAGCCAGGTCACGCTGCTCGATGGCTCACGCTCTGAATGTGATTGGAAACGTCGTGAGACGACGGCGCCTTACCCGGGTCTTTTGCCGGCGGACAATCAAGCATCTCGCACGCGGCGCGATTATGTCACCAACTCCAATGACAGCTATTGGATCAGCAATGCGAGCGCACGATACGAAGAACTATCGCCAATACTTGGGGCGCATGGCAAAGCGTTGAGCCTTCGCACACGGTCAAATTTCAAGGAGACCGAGGCAAGCCTTGCCGAGGCCAAAATCGACCATGAGCGTGCCAAGACGTTGGCGTTTGGCAATAAAAGCCTTGCTGCAGAGATGGTGCTCGACACTGAACTGGGTAGGTGCACCTCGTATGCTCGTGTTCTTGAGGCGTGCAGCGTGCTCTCTCAATGGGACAAGCGTTTTGATGCAAATAGTAGGGGCGCGCACCTGTTCCTGAAGTTTTGGGACAAGATTAGAAACCGATCCGACTTGTGGGAGGTGCCCTTTGATCCGGCTGATCCTCTTAACACACCCAGTGGCTATTTAGGGAGAGCAACCGCGTCCCTTGGATTATCAAAAGAAGTTATCGACGCCGCTGAGGAGCTCAAAGAAGCTGGCATCCCCTTGAATGCGCCATGGGGCGAGGTTCAAGTGCGTCTTTCCGGCAGTGATCGTATCGCAATTCACGGCGGACCGGGCACTGCGGGTGTCCTAAATATGCAGCGTTCACGCCCTATCGAAGGCGGGATAACCCCAGTGCACGGTTCGAGCTACATCCAAATCGTCGGTTTTGATGAGGATGGCCCGGTGGCCGATGCCATCCTGAGCTATTCGCAATCCACCAATCCCGCATCCCCGCATTATGCCGATCAGACGCGCGCCTATGCGGAGCAGAAATGGCACCGCCTGCCGTTTAGTGATGAAGCGATTGAAGCGGAAAAGATTGGCGAGACGCTGCGGCTGGCTGAGTAAATACTGCCCGGTTGTCATCCGCGCGAAAGCGGGGACCCATGGTAAGACGTGCCCAAAACCACCTCCAGTCCTTGGATTCCCGCATTCGCGGGAATGACACTGAAGGCAATCATTCAACCGGGAGGAAGTCCGGCACTGACAGATACCGCTCCCCTGTGTCATAGTTAAAGCCCATGATCCGCGCGCCAGAATCCAGATCAGATAGCTTCTTCGCAATGGCAGCTAAGGTTGCTCCAGATGAAATTCCAATCAGCATCCCTTCTTCAGCAGCAGCGCGGCGTGCCATTTCTTTGGCATCATCTGCATTCACCGCAACCGCACCATCAATTGCCGAGGTGTGCAAATTGCCCGGAATAAAGCCCGCGCCAATCCCTTGGATAGGGTGGGGGCCGGGTTCACCGCCGCCGATGACAGGGGAAAGCTCCGGCTCCACTGCATAGGCTTTGAAACCACTCCAATGCTTTTTCAATTCTTCCGCGCAGCCTGTTAGGTGCCCGCCTGTGCCAACGCCCGTAATCATCACGTCGATAGGGGTGTCGGCAAAATCATCGAGGATTTCTTTCGCCGTAGTCCGCGCGTGGACAGCCGGGTTTGAGGCATTGTCAAACTGGCTCGGCATCCATGCGCCGGGCGTGCTTTCAACAATCTCGGTCGCGCGTTCAATCGCGCCTTTCATGCCTTTTTCCTTGGGCGTGAGATCAAAGCTTGCGCCATAAGCGAGCATCAAACGGCGACGTTCAATTGACATACTTTCGGGCATAACGAGCACCAGCTTGTACCCCTTAACCGCTGCCACCATGGCAAGGCCGATGCCCGTATTCCCGCTTGTCGGTTCAACAATGGTGCCGCCGGGAGATAGCTTTCCAGCGGCCTCTGCATCTTCAACCATAGCCAGCGCGATACGATCTTTGATGGACCCGCCGGGATTGGATCGCTCTGATTTCAGCCATACCTCATGGTTTGGGAACAGCCGCGAGAGGCGGATATGCGGGGTGTTGCCAATGGTCTCAAGAGTGTTGGCGGCTTTCATGTCAGGCTCCCTTGGATGTGTGTTCTTGCTCTTCTAACAGGTCTGAGTGTTTTAGCAGGTCTTTTGGCGAATCGAAGGTTTTCGTTTTGCGTAGCACCGGGAATATTCGGCTCCACAGCAAAACGGTTACAATAGCGCCGGCACCGCCTGCAACCAATGCCGCCACAGGGCCAATGGCAAAGGCCAGAGCGCCGGAAAACGCATCGCCACCTTCATTCGAAGCGCTGATCGTCATCATGGAAACAGACGTCACGCGCCCGCGCTTGTCATCGGGTGTGTGCAATTGAATAAGCGATTGGCGGACATAGACGCTGAACATATCAGCCGCCCCAATGATGAGCAGCATCGCAAGGCTCAGGACCATGAATTTTGAAAAGGCAAAGACGATCGTCGCAAGCCCAAAGACGAACACCGCGCCGAGCATTTTGGGTCCAACATTGGTTTTAAGCGGCCGGAAAGAGAAATACGCTGCGACTATGCTGGCTCCTATCCCCGGTGCCATGGCCAATTGCGCAAGGCCGGTGGAGCCCACCTGCAAGATATCGCGCGCGAATACCGGTAGCAGCGCATTGGCCCCGGCAAGGAACACCGCAAACAGGTCCAACGTAATCGCTCCCAGTACCATCTTATTGCGCCCGACATAGCGCATGCCATCAACGATCTGGCCAATGGGTCGCTGGTCTGTGCGAAGCGCTGGTTGAGGGACTTTGCCAACCAGATCGAGGCAGACAAATCCAAGCGCAAACAATCCCGCAGCAACCGAATAGGTGAGGGAAGGGGCGATTGAATACAGATACCCGCCCAAGGCAGCACCCAGAATAGAGCCCGTCTGCCATGCGACAGTCGATACGGCTATCGCGGTGGGCAGCAGGTCTTTCGGCACAAGATTGGGAGCGAGCGAGGATAAAGCAGGCCCTGCAAACCCACGCGCAATGCCAAGCACAATCGCGACGCTGTATAGAACAGGCAGGCTTATCGCCTCGCTATGAGTGAACCACCAGAGCACTCCGGCGCATCCCAATTGCAGGATGATGGTGAGCGATCCGATTGTGCGACGGTCAAACCTGTCAGCCGCAAGCCCTGTAAAAGGTGTGAGGACGAATAGCGGCAAGA
The DNA here is from genome assembly GCA_038532855.1 of Pseudomonadota bacterium. Classification (GTDB taxonomy): domain Bacteria; phylum Pseudomonadota; class Alphaproteobacteria; order Sphingomonadales; family Sphingomonadaceae; genus Erythrobacter. The sequence continues at coordinate 47,282 of JBCAZT010000003.1, read as the reverse complement.
ATTGCAGCAGACCAATCAAAGCAAGTTGCCCCGACGCCTCTGCAATCGACATCCCTCCGTCGCGCGACAGGTTATAGACCTGCCATCCGATGATAAGGATCATCGCATATTGGCCCAATGTCATCGCGAAACGCGATGTCAAATAGGCGCGGAAATTGTGAACCTGTACCGGATGGGTGGGGGCTGAGTGTGTCACTCAGCGGCCATGGCAGGCGCACAGCGCTCTGCCAAGCCGGGGATGGTTTTGCGGCCTAAAGAGTGGCTTTAGCGTGGGCGCTTAAGCTTGGGATTGGGCTGGATGGTGTCGATGATCGTCATAAAATCATCAAGGCGGATAATGCGCTCAAACTGGAAGCCAGCGCGGTTGTCTTTATTCCACATCACATACGCTTCAATGCGGCCAACAATCGGCAAACGGATAATCACGCGATCACCGCGCGAAAGACTATGCGCATCATCGACCATGAAGCCGTGCGCCGACATATTGCAGACATGCAGGTTGAGATCACCATGCCTGTGGTGCTCAACAAATACGGGGAAATCCACCGGGTGACGAGCCGCCCGACGTAGATCCGTGACACTTAAATTCGCTCCGGCAGACACAGCGCCCCTACCTCCGTTATTATTGCGTTAGGGAATAACTGCAGCAAAAAGGCTGACATTTGGTAAAGTCGCTGGGACACTTTTGGAGCGCAAACCCGCAGACAGCCACGCAAGCGCCATGCTGAACGCTATTGGATAACGAGACCGTGTTTCTTTTTACCAAGACTTAGACGCACCGGATCATCGCCGATAACGACAACCAAATGGCCGGGATCTCTCACCACTTCGCCATCCAATTTCACAGCGCCTTCCGCCAATTTGCGCTTCGCCTCGCCATTTGAGGCGGTAAAGCCAATGTCCGTGAGAACGGCGCCAATTCGCTTACCTTCTGTCCCGACATTGATCGTGGGCAGATCCTCGCCAGCACCGCCGCCTGCGAAAGTTTCCTTCGCGGTAGCCTCAGCCGCCTTAGCCGCCTCTTCACCGCGCACCATGGCAGTCACCGCATTAGCCAGAACGGTTTTTGCTTCATTGATATCCGCGCCTTGTAACGCTTCCAGCTTTGCAATCTCCTCAAGAGGAATATCCGTAAACAATCGCAGGAACCGCCCAACATCGCGGTCATCCGTGTTGCGCCAATATTGCCAGAAATCATAAGCGGGAAGGGCATCTTCGTTGAGCCAAACAGCACCAGCTGCTGTCTTACCCATCTTAGACCCATCAGCAGTGGTCAAAAGCGGCGTTGTCAGCCCAAACAGGTTGCGTCCTTCCATCCGGCGGCCCAATTCCATGCCGTTGACGATGTTACCCCACTGATCAGAACCGCCCATTTGCAGCTTGCAATCATACCGCCTGCTAAGCTCGACAAAGTCATAGGCTTGCAGGATCATGTAATTGAATTCGAGAAATGTCAGGGGCTGTTCGCGGTCCAGTCTGAGTTTGACGGAATCGAACGTCAGCATGCGGTTGACAGTGAAATGCGGGCCCACATCGCGCAAAAGCTCAACATATCCCAATGCCGATAACCATTCATCATTGTTGACCATCACAGCATCGGTTGGGCCATCGCCGAATGTCAGCAGCCTTTCAAAGACAGTGCGAATGCTGGCTATATTGTCATCAATCATTTCGGGCGTCAGCATCTGCCGGCTTTCATCCTTACCCGAAGGATCGCCGATTTTGGTTGTTCCGCCGCCCATAACAACGATCGGCTTGTGCCCTGCCTGTTGCAGTCTGCGCAGCATCATGATTTGTACCAGGCTGCCAATATGCAAACTGGGGGCGGTTGCATCAAAGCCGATATAGCCGGGCACAACCTGCTTCGCGGCAAGTTCATCTAAAGCGCCAGGATCGGTAATTTGGTGGATGTAACCACGCTCTTCTAGCAAGCGCAGGAGATCGGATTGGTAAGTACTCATGACTGTTCCTGAAATTTGGTGTGAGCGCTTAACAGTGCTTAGCCTCTATCGCTAGACCTTGCGTTGGGAAGGGCGCTCGGCAATAGGAGCATCATGCACGCACTTATGCTTCATCAAACATGTGATTTGGGCCCTATCCGCGCTGTCACCGCCTCTCTGAAAGCAACGCCCGATGGTTGCGAGGCCGAATTTCGTCTAGATGGCGGCATCATTGGAATAGAAGTTCCAGATACCGTTGCGTCTGAGCGGATGGACAATCTTTGGAAAACCACCTGCTTTGAGATTTTCTGGCAGCCCATTGTCGGCACCTCTTACCGAGAATTCAACCTTTCACCGTCGTCGCGTTGGGCATGCTATGATTTTGATAGCTTTCGCGAGGGCATGCGCGATGCGCCTGTTGATGCGATTTCAGTGTCTTGTTCCCATTCGGATAATGAGTTGATCTTGAAAGCCAGCATAGCGGCAGAATTGCCGGCTCCTGCACAAGTCGCGCTTAACGCTATCGTCGAACATGCGGATGGCGGGATGCAATATTGGGCCTTGGCATTTGGCCCCGGTAAGCCTGAGTTTCATTCAGAGGCGTGCCGCCAGCTTATTATGGAGCGCTAAGCCGCTTTTTCGCCGAACGGCCCGTTTAGTTTGATAACGCCGTAATTGATCGCCTGCGCAAAACAGGTCCACACGAAGTAAGGCACAACCAGCCACATGGCGAATTGTGACACGGGGGCCAAAACAATTATCAAAGCAATGCATGATGCGATGAGCGCGAAATTCTCGACAAAAGACCAATCGGGCCGCCGGAATATGAAGAAAAGCGGCGACCACAAAAAATGGAGCACGGCGTTGATGCCAAAAGCGGTCATAACCGTGACATATTGCGCCTCATTAGCAGCCTGTGTCCATCCGATATACAGCGCCCAACCCGCCAAACCGAGGATAATGGTCCATGCAGGTGCAAACGCCCAACCGGGCGGCTGAAACCATGGTTTCTCCAGCGAATTGTACCAATCGCCCACATCGGTAAGAAGCCCGCCTGCGATGTTGAGGCCGATCCCATACAATAAGGCGACGGTAAGAGCGGTGTAGTCCATTATGCTATAGCGGTTAGCTCACTCAGAGGTTCCGCGCAAAAGGTGCAAGCTTTGGCTTGCCTTTGATGAAAGGGTGTTTCACTCCGATCTTTATGACGGCTTCTGTGAAATTTGGAATCGATCGCCTGTTGGCTGACCCGCAAATGCTGGAAGAGCTGAAAGGGAAACGTGTTGCCTTGGTGGCGCATCCCGCCAGTGTTACAGCGGATCTAACCCATTCGCTCGATGCGCTGATTAGCGCAGGTGTGAATGTCACCAGCGCCTTTGGTCCGCAGCACGGGCTCAAAGGCGATAAGCAAGACAATATGGTCGAAACCGAGGACGAAGTGGATGCGAAATATGGCATCCCAGTGTTCTCGCTATACGGCGAAGTGCGGCGTCCAACCGAACAAATGATGGCATCGGCCGATGTGTTTCTGTTTGACCTTCAGGACCTTGGCTGCCGCATCTACACTTTTGTCACAACTTTGCTTTACCTGCTGGAAGAGGCGGCCTCTGCTGGCAAAACGGTGTGGGTTCTGGACCGGCCCAATCCGGCAGGACGCCCGGTGGAGGGCACTTTGCTGGTCCCGGGCAATGAGAGTTTTGTGGGCGCTGCGCCCATGCCTATGCGCCACGGCCTGACCTTGGGCGAGATGGGCCACTGGTTTATCGAACACTTTAATCTCGACGTGGCTTACCGCGTGGTTGCGATGGAAGGTTGGCAACCCGACGGGCCGGGATGTGGATGGCCCGAGAATCGGATCTGGATCAACCCATCACCCAACGCTGCTAGCATCAATATGGCGCGCTGCTATGCGGGCACAGTGATGATCGAAGGCGCGACCGTGTCAGAGGGCAGGGGGACAACGCGGCCTTTGGAAGTGCTGTTTGGTGCCCCTGATCTTGATGCTGCGGCGATCTGGGCCGAAATGCAAAGCTTCGCACCCGAATGGTGCAGCGGCGCAGCCGTGCGCGATTGCTGGTTTGAGCCGACCTTTCACAAGCATACAGGCAAGCTTTGCAACGCGCTGATGGTGCACGCAGAAGGGCCGCATTACACGCATGACGCGTTCAAGCCTTGGCGGTTGCAAGCGCTCGCTTTCAAAGCAATCCGGCGGCTGTATCCTGATTACGAGCTTTGGCGCGGCAAAGACTTTGCTTATGAATACACCGAGGATGTGCTGGCGATTGATGTGATCAATGGAGGGCCGTCTTTGCGGGAATGGGTGGACGATGCAGGCTCATTGCCTGGCGATCTGGACGCGGCTGCTTCAGAGGATGAGGCGGCTTGGGTCCAGATGGTAAAGCATCATCTGCTTTATTTAGCGTGATCAGGCAGCACGATCTGGCGCACCGCTTCCCCCTTGGCGAGCTTGTCCATCAATGCGTTGATCTCGCTTAGCGGACTGACTGACGTAAGCAGCCTTTCAACTGGCAGACGGCCTGCTTTCCAAAGCCCGATAAAACGCGGAATATCGCGCGAAGGAATGCACGATCCCATATAGCTGCCCTGCAATGTCTTACCATCGGCCACCAGTGACAACGCCGGAATATCGAGCTTCTCATCCGGGTGGGGCAATCCGACAGTGACAACGCGCCCGCCCCTTGTCGCAGCGGCATATGCGCGGTTTAGAACGGCGGCCTTGCCAACTGTTTCAATTACCACATCAGCGCCGAATAGGTCATCATCGTCACCTGGGGCCACAGCTTTTGCAGCGCCCAATTCAACAGCCAGCGCGCGTTTCTCAGGGGAGGGATCAACTGCGGTGACCGGATTGGCACCTGCTGCAACAGCGCCTAATAAAGCTGCGAGCCCAACACCGCCAAGGCCATAGATCAGCGCGGACTCGCCCGGCCTCACTTGCGCCGTGTTAAAGACCGCTCCCACACCTGTCAGCACCGCACACCCAAACAAGGCCGCAATTTCTGGCGTCATATCATCGTCAATCTTCACAGCGCTGCGCTTGTCGATCACCGCATGGTCAGCAAACGCAGACACGCCCAAATGGTGATGCACCGTTTCATCGCAGCAACTGAGCCTAGAGCCACCTTTGAGCAATTCGCCCTTGCCATTGGCCGCCGCGCCATTGGGGCACAAATATCCTTGACCGCTCGCACATTTGGGACAGGCACCGCAGCTAGGGAGGAACACCAGTACGACCTTGTCGCCGGGGGCAAAATCACTCTCAGCAGAGTCACCGGTTGCAATCACCGTAGCAGCCGCTTCATGTCCTAAAGCCATCGGCATCGGACGAGGGCGATTGCCGTCAATCACCGATAGATCGCTATGACACAAACCCGCCGCGTCAATGCGGACCAGCAGTTCTCCGGGCTTTGGCGGTGCCAAATCAAGCTGGGTAATCGCTAAGGGCTGTGAACGATCGTAGGGCGCATTATGCGCGCCAGTCTGACGCAAAAGTGCCGCTTGGGTTGTGTTTTTCATGCATGTCTATTCAGCGGATGTGGGCGAAAGTTCAACCACCCCCCAATCCGCTTTGCACCTAGCGGATAGGGCTAGGCATGATATGCTAGGGAAACTCTAGTCGACATCAATGCCCCTGCTTCCGGCTCAGCTCCCGCATCGCCTCATCTAAACCGTCCAAAGTCAGCGGATACATCCTGTCATTGACCAGCTCTTTCATCATCTTGGTCGATTGCGAATAGCCCCATTGCTTTTCGGGCACGGGGTTTAGCCATACGGTCGCAGGGTAAGTGTCGGTGACGCGCTTTAGCCAGGTGACACCGGCTTCCTCGTTCATGTGCTCAACCGACCCGCCTGCATGGGTGATTTCATAGGGGCTCATCGCGGCATCGCCTACGAAAACCACTTTGTAATCATGGCCGTATTTGTGCAGCACGTCCCATGTCTTGGTGCGTTCCTGCCAGCGGCGTTTGTTGTCTTTCCAAACGCCTTCATAAAGGCAATTGTGGAAGTAGAAAAATTCAAGGTTTTTGAATTCGGCGGTTGCCGCGCTGAACAATTCTTCGACAAGTTTGATGAACGGATCCATTGACCCGCCAACATCCAGAAACAGTAACAGTTTGACCGCATTGCGGCGCTCTGGGCGCATATGGATATCGAGCCAGCCTTGCTTCGCTGTGCCTTCGATCGTTGCGTCAATGTCCAGCTGATCGGGATTGCCCTCCCGCGCGAAACGGCGAAGGCGGCGCAGCGCCATTTTGATATTGCGCGTGCCCAATTCTTTGGTGTTGTCGAGGTTTTTGAACTCGCGCTTTTCCCACACTTTGATTGCGCGCTTGTGCTTAGATTCGCCGCCAATCCGCACACCTTCAGGATTGTAGCCTGAGTTGCCAAACGGCGATGTACCGCCTGTACCAATCCACTTATTGCCGCCTTCGTGGCGTTTTTCCTGTTCTTCCAGACGCTTTTTCAGCGTCTCCATAATCTCGTCCCAATCGCCGAGTTTTTCAATCTCAGCCATTTCCTCTTCGGACAGGAATTTTTCCGCGACCGATTTCAGCCAATCTTCGGGAATATCGACCGGGTTCTGGCCATAATCGGACATAATGCCTTTGAAGACCTTGTGAAAAACCTGATCAAAGCGATCCAACATTCCTTCGTCTTTTACGAAGGTTGCGCGGCTGAGGTAATAAAATGCTTCAGGCGATTGATCGATTACATCGCGATCCAACGCTTCCAACAGTGTCAGATGCTCTTTGAAACTCGCCCCTATTCCGGCGCTGCGCAGTTCGTCTGTGAAATTGAAAAACATAAGATGTGGGTTAGCGGGATGGACCACACCTGACCAGCCCCGCTTTTAAGAGGCGTGTTTAAGTCTTCGCTAACCAAGTTTGAGTAGCAGCAGTTCAACTCATTCAAGCAGCGAGCGCAATGAAACCGACTAACATTGATATTCCGAATTCTACAGCGTTGGAATTCATACCCGAAAGCTGCGGAGCGGTCACTGTTGGCTGTGCCGATGTTGCTGGCATCGTTGAGGGCGTTATCGAATCCTCAGAATCACTTCGCGAAGAATATGATGCTTTGCGCGGGACCGTAACAGCATTGGAGGCTGACCAATCCAAAGTCTCAGAAGCCAGCGATGAAGCGCGGCTATTATCGGAACGCGCAATGGCTCGTCTCAATGAGGGGACACATCTCATCCAATCCTCGCTTGGCACAATCAATTCGCTGCTGGAATTGGTCGATACGCTGGGTCAACACGTCACCAGCTTTTCTGCAGCGATGGAACAGGTTCGCCGCAGCGCTCAAGACATTGACGGGATAGCTGAAACCACAAACATCCTAGCTCTTAACGCAACAATCGAGGCCATGCGGGCTGGCGAGGCTGGTAAGACATTTGCCGTTGTCGCGAATGAAGTGAAAAGCCTTGCTAATGATACGCGTAAGGCGACAGAAGAAATCTCCGAGACTATTGATGCACTAGGCGATGAGGCTGGCGAGATGATTGGCCGCATCGAAGCCGGATCAACCGCAAGCGCAGAGGCCAAATCCTCCGTGAGCCGAATTGAGGCATCGCTCGCCAATGTTAGCGATCTTGTAGGAGAGGTGGACGAGCAGAACGACGTTATTGCGCGTTCTACAAGCACAATCAGCGGACATGTTGAGAGCGTGCAGAATGTTCTCTTGAATTTCGACAGCGCGGCAAAAACCAACGAAGAAAAATTGGGAAGAGCCAAGCAGCGAATGGATGATCTGGAAAAGACTGCTAATGACATGTTCTACCAGATTGTTGATGCAGGCCTTTCGCCAGGTGATGCGCCGATGGTCGAACAGGCCAAGGCAGCCGTTGCGGAATTGATCGAAATTACTGAGAAGCTGCTTGCCGCGGGCTCAGTGACACAAGCGCAACTGTTCGACCAGGAATACAAAGAAATCGCAGGCTCAAATCCAACCCGTTTCACAACGGGTATTACCGAGTTCGCCGACACCCATTGGAAACCCCTCTTGAATAAAGTCTTCAATGGAAGCGAAAGCGTCCTTGCAGCGATCTGTATGGACGTGAATGGGTTTTTGCCCACGCACATTGATCTGTATTCACAAGACCCCACAGGCGATATTCGGCACGACACGCAATATTGCCGAAATGGGCGAATTTTGCCCGATGACCCATCATTTGATGCAAACAGCCGCCAAGATGCTTACAAGATGGGTATATCGCGACAAGAAACGGATGGGACGCGGTACACGCTTGTTCGCGGCGTCTTGGTTCCGGTGTTCATCGCCGGTAAGCTTTGGGGCGAATTCCGCGTCGCTTACACATTAGGTAATGAGCACTCTCAACAAGACAGGTAAAACATCCTGCAAGAAACTGGCTTAGCTCATCAACTTGGGTTGCGACGAGCCATAAATGCAAGCCGTTCAAACATCATCACGTCCTGCTCGTTCTTGAGCAAAGCACCGTGAAGCGGCGGGATCGCGCTGTTTGGGTTAGCGTCTTGCAGAATTTCAAGCGGCATATCTTCATTGAGAAGAAGTTTGAGCCAATCGAGCAATTCGCTGGTTGATGGCTTTTTCTTAAGGCCAGGCACTTCGCGAAGCTCGTAGAAAATATCCATCGCCTTTTTCACGAGTGTTTTTTGGATGTCGGGAAAGTGCACATCGATGATCGATTGCATCGTCTCACGATCGGGAAACTTGATATAGTGGAAGAAACATCGGCGCAGGAATGCGTCGGGCAGTTCCTTTTCATTGTTGGATGTTATGACGACAATGGGGCGTTCTTTCGCCTCGATACGCTCTTGCGTTTCGTAAACGTCAAAGCTCATCCGATCGAGCTCTTGCAAAAGATCGTTCGGAAATTCGATATCGGCTTTGTCGATCTCGTCGATCAGCAGGACGGGCAGCTTTTCAGATGTGAAAGCCTCCCACAATTTGCCCTTCTTGATGTAATTGCGGATGTCGTGAACGCGCTCTTCGCCCAATTGTCCATCGCGCAGTCGGGCGACCGCGTCGTATTCGTAAAGCCCTTGCTGCGCTTTGGTGGTTGATTTGACGTTCCACTCGATCAGGGGAGCCCCGATCGCTTTGGAAATCTCATGCGCAAGGACCGTCTTACCGGTGCCCGGCTCGCCTTTGACAAGCAGGGGGCGACGAAGGGTCACTGCAGCATTTACAGCGACCTTAAGGTCTTCGGTCGCGATATAGTTGCTGGTTCCTTCGAAGCGGGTATCGGGCGCGTTATCGCTCATGAGTTTTCCTGTGAAACTGATTGAAGTTGACGTAAGCGTTAGGGGTGCAATCCCTCAAGCGCAAGAGGGTGGAGGCCTGCCAGATTAGTGAAGAAGCAGCAAAAGGCGTTGTGCAAATCCCAACAGAACAGCCGTGTCCACATCGTCATCCGGATTGTTCCACCCCAAAGTTAGGACGTGATCCACGCCATTGGCATCTGTCAAAAGCCACGTGAGATTGCGCACGCCGGGCTCCGATCCGCCTTTGTGTCCAACATAGGACCAGTTTTTGAGATATTCATCGCCGATCCCTTTGTTAATCGACATGATCTCAAAAACATCCGGATCAGCGGTTAGGCGCATATACTCAAACATGTTGAGGAGATCATTGGCGCTCGATAGCCATTCGACATCTATTCGAACCGGCTTTCCTGAAAATGCCGCGAATATTTCGGCTTGGGTCGGCGGGTTTATTTCAATGGCTTCTAAAATATTCTCGCGCTCTTCCAAAGTCCCGTTTGCATATGTCTCAAGGCGATTTTTCGTTCCGCCCTTAAGCAGAAACAGTTCACGGGTGGTGATGAAAGGGGCGCTTAATTCTGGGGTGGCATGGGCTGTCGCCTTGAAAGTTTCGAACACAGTGTCACGGCCGAGTTCGAGCATAAGTTGATCGGTGGCCGTGTTGTCGCTGATCGATATCATCATGCTCGCATAGGTGTGCAATGTGATGGGCGCGCCTTCGGGGTAATCTTGCAGCATGCCACTTGGAAAACTGGCTGTCGAAAGCGGGACAATATCATCCCATTTGCGCTCACCATCAGCGACTTGTTTGCCCAAGGCAGCGAGTACATAGAATTTGAATGTTGAACCAAGGGCGAGGGGGGTGTCGGCGTTGAGAGAAAGGGCGGGCATGTCGCCGTCTAGCGGCCCGAAATAGGCGCTGATTGTGCCGGGCAGCGCTTCTAGGTCTGCTCTGATCTCCTTGATACTGTCTCCCTCTACAGGAACTGGCTCCACTGATCTAAAAACAAGTTCGCTAACCTTGTTGTCATCTGCCGGATCAATCGCAATTCCGCCTCTGGCAATGCCGCGCTCGAACCGCAAATCGTAGGACGCGCGTGTGCCTGTTTTGGGATCAAGCTTGTGCACTGAAAGGGCTGGGCCAAACTGGTCAGTCAGCCCTTGGGCAAAGGACTTGATCTGATCCGGGGGAAGCACCTTTAGAAAACTGCTGGCGAACACGTTTTCGGCTTCTTTTTCGCCGTTTATGTAGGCGACAACCTGCTCAGCTTTCTCCTCAAGAGGGGATTGCTTCACTTCTTCAACCTCGCCGGATGAAACGTCTTGAGCGACTGATGGGGTTGCAAGCGTGCATGTCGTAAGGGCCATAAGAGCGATTAATCGAGCAATCCAAGGCATCAGCATGTCCTTATCATTAAACGCGAGAAGCTAAGCCGATAGGGCCGCCGCTGCAACGTATAGCACATTGATAACAAGCATGATTGTGGTCGCAAGTCTCCAGCCAAATCTTGCCGCGCTCATCCCGCGATCCCAGGTCCATTTAAAAACCGCACCGCCAGCCAATGCACTGAGCCCTATCGGTGCCCATGCAGGCTGATTTGCCAAAATCATGAGGATCGCGCTCGATACAATAAAGTGGAGAAAAAACGCGCCGGTGAACCAGACTATCGGTACCGGGCGATAGGCAGCATCGGGCATTTCCCAATCAGGCAGCGAGCTATCAGGGCGCGATAAACGCCGGTCGCCTGCCATTATGTCTTCGGTTTTGGGATCAGGACGAGGCGGGGTGGGGGCCCCATGATCCTCATCACGCATCAATCATCTCGCGGTCCACATCGCTGGCGTGGTTTTGGATGAAGTTAAAACGGTGTTCGGGATTGCGCCCCATCAACTGGTCGACCAGCACTTTAACGCTTGCGCGGTCCTCAAACTCGGCGGGCAGAGTGATCCGAATAAGCGAGCGCGTATCCGGGTTCATCGTTGTTTCGCGCAATTGGGCGGGGTTCATCTCGCCCAGCCCCTTAAACCGGCCGACTTCGACCTTTTTGCCCTTAAAGACGGTCGCCTCTAATTCCGCACGGTGTGCGTCATCATTGGCATAGCGGCTCTCCTTACCCGCAGTCAGCCGGTATAGCGGTGGCTTGGCTAGGAACAAATGCCCTTTGCGCACGACATCGGGCATTTCTTGGAAAAAGAACGTCATCAGCAAAGTCGCAATATGCGCGCCGTCAACATCGGCATCGGTCATGATGATGATCCGGTCATACCGCAGGTTTTCTGCATCACATTCCTTGCGCAGTCCGCATCCCAGAGCGAGGCCCAGATCGGCGATCTCTGAGTTTGCGCGGATTTTGTCAGCCGTGGCGCTGGCCACATTGAGGATTTTACCCCGGATCGGGAGGATCGCCTGTGTCTTACGATTTCGAGCCTGTTTTGCGCTTCCGCCCGCTGAATCGCCTTCAACGATAAACAGTTCGGTTTCTGCATCGCCTTCGCCCGAACAATCGGTGAGCTTTCCAGGAAGGCGCAGTTTCTTCGCATTGGTCGCAGTCTTGCGCTTAATCTCACGTTCTTGCTTGCGGCGCAGGCGTTCATCCATGCGCTCCATCACCTTGCCAAGCAGCGCCTTACCCCGATCCATATTGTCAGTGAGGAAGTGGTCGAAGTGATCGCGCACTGCATTTTCAACCAAGCGATTGGCCTCAGGTGACGTCAGCCGGTCTTTGGTCTGCGATTGAAATTGCGGATCGCGGATGAAGACGCTCAGCATGACCTCACATCCGGTCATCACATCATCCGCCGTGATGTCTTTCGCCTTTTTGGTTCCGGTCAATTCGCCAAAAGCGCGAAGGCCTTTGGTAAGGGCACCACGAAGGCCCTGTTCATGCGTTCCGCCATCAGGGGTAGGAACAGTGTTACAATACCAGCTAGTCGAACCATCAGAAAATAACGGCCAAGCAATCGCCCATTCAACGCGGCCTTGCGATGCACCGTCCGCCTCGGGAAAATCCTGATTGCCTGTAAAAGCTTGGGCAGTCACACATTCACGCCCCCCGATCTGCTCCTGCAAATGATCGGCAAGACCTCCGGGAAATTTGAACACCGCTTCTGTAGGAACGTCGTCGGAAGCCAGACTGTCAGCGCATTTCCAGCGAATTTCGACACCGGCGAATAGATATGCCTTGGACCGTGCCAGCTTGAAAAGCCGTGCTGGCTTGAACTTACGATCGCCGAATATCTCGGTATCAGGCGTAAAAGTAACAGTGGTGCCCCGGCGATTAGGCGCCGCGCCCAATTCCTCGATCTTGCCGAGGGTTTGCCCTTTGGAAAAGCTTTGTCCGTACAGTTTCTTGTCGCGCGCCACTTCGACACGGGTGTCCGACGATAGCGCGTTCACAACGCTGACCCCTACGCCATGCAGGCCGCCGCTGGTGGCATAGGCTTTGCCTGAAAACTTACCGCCCGAGTGCAAAGTAGAAAGGATCACTTCAAGCGTGGACTTGCCAGGAAATTTCGGATGTTCATCAACGGGAATACCACGACCATTATCTGCGATAGAAAGGCGATTGCCTTCCTCAAGCCGCACCTCAATGCGCGAGGCATGGCCGGCAACCGCTTCGTCCATGGCGTTATCGAGAACTTCGGCAGCGAGGTGATGCAGCGCGCGATCATCGGTGCCGCCTATATACATGCCCGGACGGCGGCGAACGGGTTCTAAACCCTCAAGCACCTCGATTGAGGAGGAATCGTAATCGCCACTGGAAGCGGGCGTGCCATCAAACAGATCATCGGACATACGATTGATATAGGCAGCGCAGGGGCGGCCTCACAAGATAGGCCGCCACCTTATACGCAATTCCAGATCGAAAAATTTAGTTGCCGAAGCTTGCTGGTGCAGCATCCACTTGGACAATTTGGCCTGCGCGGATCTCTCGCACTTCCAAAGCGCGTTCGGCTATTCCATTGCTGTTGAACCGGAAAGCGCCATCAACACCCAGAAAGCCGCCACTGTCATAAAGGCGCGCTTTGGGGAAGCTATCACCAACTCGCCAATCGCGGGCCACGCGCAAGGTTAGCAAGACCGCATCATAGCCCAGAGTTGCGATACGATATGGCTTCCCGCCAAAGCGTTGTTCGTAGCTGTCAGAAAATCTGCGGAACCGGCTGTCAGATACGGCCGAGAACAATGCGCCGCGCACTTCACTTGATTGCGCAAGCGTTCCTTCACCGCTCCAAAGCTCTGTTCCCAGCAGTCGTACACCGCTTGCTCCTTCGCTTCTGAGCTGGCCAGCAGCCTGCGTCGCAAGCCTTGCCCCATCAGCGATCAACACAGTGTCATACCCGCCGGATGAACGTAGGCGCTGCGCGGCGCTAACAATTGACGTGTTGCCTCGTGTATAGCTCTCACTAGAAATCAGTTGCCCGCCATAATCCCGCAAGGCATTTTGAAGCGCACTGAAAGATTTTTGGCCATAATCCCCTGTGGGATACAGCGCTGAAAAACGGTTTGAACCATTGGCTCTTGCATAGCGCACAGTGCGGCGGATTGATTGTTCAGGCACATGGCCCATCACCAAAACATCAGAATTGGCCACACTTCCATCGTTCGAAAATGAAATTGCGGTTACACCAGCGGGCCGCGCTGCTGCCTGCACTGCTGGAACGTTTTCTGCCAAAAGCGGACCGAGGATAAGCTTGTTACCATCCGCCACAGCTTGACGCGCCGCTGCTGCAGCACCAGCAGATGTATCGTACGTTGTTATGCGCAGATTGTTTGCGTTGGTATCAAGCAGCGCCATGGTTGTGGCATTTGCTAGCGACTGACCAACCGCACCAGTGTTGCCCGATGTTGGAAGCAACAATGCAATACGGTGCCTTGTCGCATCGCTCGGCAATCCAGTCGTAGGCTGCGGCGTTGGCGTTGCGACGGGCGCCGGCGCATCTGTTTGCGTCTTGGGAATTACGCTACAACCCGCAAGCGCCACCGCGCCCAAAGCCAGCGCAAGGCGGTTCTTTGCCCAACTCGATGCGCGAGTGTAAGGCTTTTTACCTGATACTGTGCGCAAATTCATTCTTTTCATTCTTGCCGACCCCCTTGTGCTGCTTCATTGACCGTGTGTGACCAAAACAAAGATCACCTCAAGCCCTGAATCAGCTTTTTACGAACCTCTCGATCCGGGCCTCTACATTGTTGCAACGCCGATTGGCAATCTAGGCGATATAACGATGCGGGCCGTCGATGTGTTGAAGCGATGCGATGCAATTGCATGTGAAGATACCCGTGTCACTGCCAAACTTATGGGTCATTTGGGGCTTCAAAACCAATTGCTGCGCTATGATGATCACGCTTCAAAAGACCAGCGCGATCGTCTTTTGGAGCGGGCACAGCGCGAAGCCATAGCCTTGGTCAGTGATGCAGGCACGCCGCTGATTTCTGATCCGGGCTATCGCCTGGTGAGCGAAGCATGCGAGGCAGAGGTTGCGATAATTCCCGTGCCCGGTGTTTCGGCCGCGATAGCAGGGCTAACGATTTCAGGCCTACCAACGGATCGATTCACTTTCGCAGGCTTTCTCCCCGTAAAGGACAAAGCAAAGCGCGATATGTTGGGCAAATTGTCGAGCATAAACGGAACGCTGATTTTTTATGAGACTGGCCCACGCCTTGTCCGATCGTTAGAAATGCTTGCCACGCTCTGGCCGTTGCGCGGGGTTGCCGTGGCCCGCGAACTGACCAAGCTCCACGAGGAATGCCGCACGGGCACTGCGCAAGAACTGGCAACGCATTACTCTAACAATCCGCCAAAAGGAGAGATTGTCCTGATGGTTGGACCTCCGGTCGGTGAGGAAGCGGACCACGATCCTGAAGCTTTATTGCTCGAGGCGCTGGCTGATCTCAGCCCTAGCAAAGCCGCGGCCAAAGTCGCGAAAGCCACCGGATTGGATCGCCAGACGCTGTATGCTCGCGCGGTTGAGCTTAAATCGTGAGCGATCCAAAGCGCGTTATAGCTGACCAAAAGGGTCGCGATGCTGAAGCGCAGGCTGCTCAATGGTTGATGCAGCAGGGTTGGGACGTCGTGGCAGAGCGGGTGAAAACAAAGCTTGGCGAGATTGATCTGATTGCCAAAAAGCCTGGAATTGTCGGCTTTTTCGAAGTGAAGTGGCGCAAGCGCGCTGCAAACCTTGCTGATGCTATTGATGAAAGACGATTGGCGCGGGTCGCAGCCGCGGTAGAAATCGTGGCTTATGACTATGCCCAGCCAACTGACGACATCACGATAGACGTTTTGCTCCTTGCACCGGGACAAAAGCCGCGCCACACCCCAATGCTTGGATGCCTTAAGGAACACTCATGAGCTTACGCGTCGCGGTCCAAATGGACCCTATCGAAGACATCAACATTAAAGGTGACAGCTCATTCGCGCTGATGCTGGCAGCGCAGGAACGCGGGCATACGCTTTATGAATATCATGTCGAAAGCCTCACGCTGGACGCTGATGACCGGCTCTTTGCCGAATGCGCGCCTGTGACGGTGCAGCGGGTTGAAGGCGATCATGTCAGTATGGGCGAGCGGCAAAGGCTTGACCTGGGCAAAGATATTGACGTGATCCTGATGCGGCAGGACCCACCATTTCACATGGGCTATATCACCGCGACGCATCTGCTTGAGCGGATCAAGCAAGAGACACTGGTCGTGAATGACCCTGCCAATGTCCGCAACGCGCCGGAAAAAGTGATGGTGCTCAACTATCGCCAATTTATGCCGCCAACTTTGGTGACGCGCTCACCTGATGAAGTGAAGCGCTTTATGGCGCAGCACGGCGCGGTGGTGGTCAAACCCATCCACGGCAATGGCGGTAAAGCGATATTTCGCGTGCCCGAAAATGGCGAAAACCTCACCGCTTTGTTTGAGGTGTTCAACCAGACATGGCCAGAACCGCACATGGTCCAACCCTTCCTTCCCGAAGTGGCGACAGGCGACAAACGCATTGTGCTGATCGATGGCGAAGTGGCTGGCGCAATCAACCGCATTCCGAGCGAGGGGGAATTCCGTTCAAACCTAGCCATGGGCGGCAGCGCGGAGGCGACGGGTTTGACGGCCCGCGAACAGGAAATCTGCGCTGCTATGGGGCCAGAGCTGAGACGCCTTGGCCTGACATTCGTAGGCATCGATGTCATCGGCGGCAAATGGCTGACGGAGATCAACGTCACATCGCCGACGGGCATTGTGGCGATTTCGGAATTTGATGGGACCGATCTGGCAGGAATGATCTGGGACGCAATTGAGGGGCGAATTGGCTAGCAAGGCCCTTTCGTTAATTAACGGTGTGAACGTTGGCCGATCTGGTTTCTTGGGCCAACTTTGCGATCATCTGGATTGAAGCACGATCTTATCGGCTAAAGGATACAGTTCGTTTTTCTCTCGTTCGATCCTCGCTTCAAGCGCAGAAAAGATCGCTTGATACTCGCTTTTAAAATCGTCTCTTTGCTCAAAGATGACAGAAGCGCAGTTCCACCTGTCAACGAAGGCGAAATAATCTTCTCCCAAACCGCCCATCTCTGTGACAAAACGAGCAGCTAGCGCCGCTACTTGAGGATCCTGGCAATTCAACAGTGCCGGATAAAGTGATCGGTCCTCGACCACTAGGTGCATTCTAAGCAACCCTGTCAACTTGGCTAAACCCGTAGACGCGGCTGCGGCATGATCACGAGTTTCAATCTTAGCCGCGGTCGCTTTAAGCTCCTTGGCAAGCACCAGCAGGGTTTCATGCTGTCTTCGTAGGTTGGATGTCCGGATCATTTGGGCTCGACGCTAATGCAGTTGGTTGCCCAAGCTGCCATCGCGAGGTTAGCCGACCTCGAACTGGTTCCTAGGCAATATCCGCAGGGCGCTTGCACAATCGGTTTCAAAAAATAAGAAAGGCTTATTTTATACGCTTCGCTCTAGGATGTGCATCGCGATAGGTCTCCAGCATGCTGGCTGCATCCACCTTTGTGTAAATCTGTGTTGACCCAAGCGATGCGTGCCCCAGAAGCTCTTGCAGTGAGCGCAAATCCGCGCCTGCTCCTAACAAATGCGTCGCGAAGGAATGCCGGAGCGCATGAGGCGTCGCCGTATCGGGCAGCCCCAGAGCCTGGCGCGCTTTCGCTACCGCTTTTTGCACCATTCCGGGCGATAATGCTCCGCCTTTTGCACCGCGAAACAACGCCTCATCTGGGGTAAGGAGAAGGGGACAGGCCTCAACATATTCCGCCACCGCTTCGCGCGTAATCGGGAGCACGGGGACAATGCGCTGCTTGCCGCCTTTGCCTATCACTGAAAGGGTTTCACCCAATGGCACATCGCGCCCGAGCAGCGACAATGTCTCGGCAATCCTAAGGCCGCTGCCATACATCAGCAGCAGCACGGCCCGGTCACGCGCTCCTATCCAATTGTCGCGGGCTGTGCCTTCGACCAGTTCGGCAAGGTTCACAGCCTCATCCGGCGTGACAGGGCGGGGCAGACCTTTTTTAAGGCGCGGCCCTCGCATGCGCGGTGCAGCGGGGTCTGGGTCCCCGGTCTGTGCGCGGGCGAATGCGATAAAGGCTTTGACCGCTGAAAGCTCCCTTGCAGCGCTGGTATTGGCAAGCCCTTGAGCCCGGCGCGCCGCAAGAAATCTGCGCATTTGCGGAGCTTCAATGGCAGCCACATCCTCCCAGCTTTCGCAGTTTTGGTGCGCCACCAAGTTGCGCGCAGCATTCCCATACGCCCGAACTGTATGCGGGGAACGCCGCAAGGAATGGGTCAAGTGATGCGCCCATGTCTCGAGGAGATCGGCCCTGCTCATGGTTCCACCAATTCATTGGCGACCAATTCGGCCAGCAAGCCGTCAAGAAGAGGGGCACCACTTTTGCTGACACCCAAGCGAGAGCCCTCCCGCCAGATCATACCCAGCGAAAGGTAATGCTGCGCTTTGGCTGGATTGATAAGATGATGCTCTTCAATTCCAAATCGATTGGCCAAGGCTGCGAGATCAATCCCCTCAGCAAGCCGCAATCCCATAAGCAAAGCCTCAGAAGCCTGTTCTTTGGCATCCAGATGTCGGTATTCGGCAATTCCATGCGAACGCTCAGATACTGCTTTCAAATAGTTCTCTGGCTTTTTGTGCCGCACCGTCGCCGCATCACCGCGCCTACCATGTGCGCCGGGGCCAATGCCGCAATAATCCTGATAGCGCCAATATGTCAGATTATGACGGGATTCTTCACCGGGTTTTGCATGATTGCTTGTTTCATAAGCAGAAAGACCAGCGCTTTGGGTCAATTCCTGCGTCAACAAAAACAAATCTGCGGCCAAATCGGGATCGAGGGGCTCGAAAACCCCTCGCCTCACATCGGTTTCAAACCGGGTCGAAGGTTCGATGGTGAGTTGATAAAGAGAGAGGTGTCCGGTGCCAAGCTGTAGTGCTTTTGAAAGCTGCCTCTCCCATTGGGCGGGCGTCTGATCAGGTAGGGCGTAGATCAGATCGAAGCTTACACGATCAAAATGGTTTTGTGCTGTTTCGAGGGCCGCCAATGCCTCTGTGGCGCCGTGAAGTCTCCCTAGCCATTTGAGCGTCTTATCCTCCAAAGACTGCACGCCAAGCGAGACCCGATTGATCCCAGCTGCATGCAGCGATGCAAAATTGGCCGCCTCTACCGACGATGGATTAGCCTCCAACGTGATCTCAATCCGGTTTGAAAATCCCCACAATCGCTTAGCCTCATTTAGGAGATTTTCGACCAAATGGGGCGGCATCAGCGAGGGCGTTCCGCCGCCGAAGAAAATGGATGTCAGCGTGTCAGCGCCAGCGACCTCTGCTTCGGCGCGCATATCGGCGATCAAAGCCGCCTGCCAAGCCGCCACATCGACATCAGCGCGGACATGCGAATTGAAGTCGCAATAGGGGCATTTTTTCTCGCAAAAGGGCCAGTGGATATAAAGCGCGCGTGCCATCGCCTCTCATTACCTCGGTTCACCCGGAAATGGCCACCTTTCATAGATTTGAATGGGTAAATGTCTGTTTTCGCTAAGGGTGCAGTAACCTTATTCGCTTAGGCCATCGCAAACATATTAAAGAAAACGGGCCGTTATGAATAATTCAAATTTTACCGCTGGCGTGCGCCGCGCTTTGGCAATTGCTTTGATCCCCGCTTTGATCGCTTGCGGGGGAGGGGGCAGTCCAACTTCCACCGGAGCGGCTATCTCTGGCCCCGCGCCAACCCCTTCGCCCAGTCCAACGCCAAGCCCATCGCCTTCGCCAACACCCTCGCCAAGCCCAACGCCCACGCCGTCGCAAGGCACGGCGTCGAGCCGGCAGGATGAAATGCTGGCGATTGTTCTAGAAGCACACAATGTGGCGCGCGCCGAAGTTGGCACACCGCCTTTAGTGCTTGACCAAGATTTGAACGATCAGGCTTTGGCATATGCTGAGGAGCTCGCGCGGACTGGGAATTTCCAGCACAGCTCATCAGGCTCGCGTCCCAATCAAGGTGAAAACCTATGGGGCGGCACTGCTGGAGCGTTTGATTATGCGTATATGGCGGCCGGGTGGATCGATGAAAAACAATATTACGTCCACGGCACTTTTCCCAATGTCAGCAACACTGGCAATTGGGCCGATGTTGGCCATTACACGCAGGTTATATGGCGCGATACTGAGCGGCTAGGCTGCGGTATAGCAACAGGATCAGGATGGGATTATCTTGTTTGCCGATATTCGCCGCCGGGTAATGTGCAGGGCCAATACGCTTACTAGGCTACTTACCGAATTGATCAGCCACCAATTTTGCAAAAGCATCAGCCCGGTGACTGATCGCGTGCTTTTCGGCAGGGTCGATTTCGGCAAACGTCTCGGAGCGTCCTACAGGCATGAAAACGGGATCATAGCCAAAGCCCAATTCGCCGCGCGGTGGCCAGGTGAGTGAGCCTGCACAGCGTCCTTCATAGACGGCGTGCTCGCCATCGGGCCACGCTATGGCTAAGACACAGTGAAAGGCCGCGGATCGATCGGTATCGGGGCCAAGGTTTTGCAGCATCCCTTCGACCTTGCCCATGGCCATGAACCAATCACGACCTGGATCGCCTTCAAACCATTGCCTCTCCGCCCAATCGGCAGTGTAAACGCCTGGGCGTCCACCAAGCGCTTCCACAGAAAGCCCGCTATCATCAGCAAGCGCAGGCATTTGCGAAGCCTCAGCTGCAGCGCGCGCTTTGATCAGCGCATTTTCAACGAAAGTTGTTCCAGTCTCGGCTGGTTCAGGCAAACCCAGCGCCCCTGCAGAAAGACACTTCATCCCGTAAGGATCAAGCAGCGCCGAAATCTCTTTCAGCTTGCCGGCATTATGCGTGGCAATAACAAGTGATCCGCCGCTTAGCTTTTTCATTATTGGGTTGCATCCAGTTGCGCGGCAAAGATTTTGTCGCAACCAATGCGTGCAAGGCGAAGCAGGCGGAGCAGGCCTTCTTCATCATAAGTTGCCCCTTCTGCTGTTGCTTGAACCTCAGCCATTTGCCCGCCCGTGAGCAGCACAAAGTTGGCATCAGCATCAGCGTTGGAATCTTCATCATAATCGAGATCAAGAACGGGCGTTCCCTCGAAAATGCCGCAAGAAATGGCGGCAACTTGCGCAGTGATTGGGTCTTGTTTGATCTCGCCTGCTGCGATCAAGCCATTTACCGCAAGCCGAAGAGCTACCCATGCCCCTGAAATCGAGGCAGTACGGGTACCGCCATCTGCTTGAATAACGTCACAATCCAATGTGATCTGGCGCTCACCCAGCTTTTCCAGATCAACCACGGCCCGCAAAGAACGGCCAATCAGGCGCTGAATTTCCTGCGTGCGTCCGGATTGCTTGCCGCGCGCGGCCTCACGCGATGAACGAGTGTGGGTGGAACGCGGGAGCATCGAATATTCGCCCGTTACCCAGCCTTCGCCTTTCCCGCGCAGCCATGGCGGAATGCGCTCTTCAACGCTTGCGGTACACAACACCCGTGTGTCTCCGAAACTTACAAGGCAAGATCCTTCGGCGTGCTTGGTAAAACCGGTTTCGATGGTAATAGCGCGCATTTCGTCGAGCGCGCGTCCTGAAGGGCGCATAGATCCTGCTCCGTAAGTGTTGATTCGTATCGAAGCGGCTTTGGCTGGGAACAAGGCAGCCTGCAAGGTTTTGCGTTTGAACGAGTTAGACTATCTAGAACCCATGCCTGACCCATCCGCAAGCCCCCCCATCACCGAAATGACAGAGCGCGCACGCGAAATCTTTCGGCTTGTGGTCGAAGGGTATATCGATAGCGGTCAGCCGGTTGGCTCAAAAACGCTTGCCACAGATGCGGCAATCAATCTGTCGCCTGCTTCTATCAGGTCAGTTTTGGCAGAGCTTGAAGGGTTAGGCCTTTTAGAAGCGCCGCACACCAGTGCGGGTCGCCAGCCTACCGATGCAGGACTTCGGATCTTCGTTGATGGCATGATGCGCGTGTCAGAACCAACGGCACAATTGCGCGATCAGATTGAGACAAGGCTCGGGAAAGCGGGCCCTATAGAAGCAGCTTTGGAACAGGCGAGTTCGGTGTTGTCAGACTTATCGGGTGCTGCAGGCATGGTGATGGTGCCAACACGAGAGCAGCGGCTTGCCCAATTTAGTCTGGTGCCGCTGAATGCAGAAAAGGCACTTGCAGTGCTCGTCGGGGAAGATGGCGGGGTTGAAAACCGTGTCGTAGATATAGATGCCGCTTTGCCTCCTTCGGCATTGGAGCAAGCCAGCAATTACATAACAGCCCGCCTTTCTGGCCGAACTTTGGCTGAAGCTGTCAAAGCTGTTCAAGCAGACATCGACACCGAACAGACCCAGCTTGATGAAGTCAGC
The DNA here is from genome assembly GCA_038532855.1 of Pseudomonadota bacterium. Lineage (GTDB taxonomy): Bacteria > Pseudomonadota > Alphaproteobacteria > Sphingomonadales > Sphingomonadaceae > Erythrobacter. Next base: position 25,192 of record JBCAZT010000003.1, on the reverse strand, counting down.
CGCGATCTTGTGGAGCGCGGTCTTGCGGTTTGGAGCGAGGATGCCGATCAGCGTCCCGTCTTGATCGTTCGTGGGGCTGCTAATTTGCTGGACCAAGCAGCGGTTGAAGACATTGAGCGCGTTCGCTCCCTTCTTGACGATTTGGAAGATAAGCAATCGGTTGCCTCTCTTCTGGAAAGTGCACGCGGGGCAGGCGCCACGCAAATTTATATCGGAAGGGAAAACCGGCTTTTCGGCCTATCGGGTTCTTCCGTAATTGCATCGCCCTATTATGACAGCGAAGAGAGAGTTGTGGGCGTATTGGGCGTGATAGGTCCCACTCGCTTGAATTATGCGCGCGTCGTACCCATGGTAGATTTAACAGCCCGAACACTGGGCCGACTCATTAAATAGACACTATCCGCAACCGGATCGCTAAGGCTTTATGGAACAGACCGATAAACCATCATGTGAGCCCGTCCCTGACGAGCTTAAAGACGTGCCAGAACAGTTTCTCGACGATGGCGACGAAGACGCCAGCGAAGAAAGCAGCGTTGAAGAAGCGCTGGAGGCACTTCGCGAAGATCTCGAAACGGCCAAGCAAGACGTGCTTTATGCTCGCGCGGAAACGCAGAATGTTCGGCGCCGGATGGAAAAAGACGTAACCGATGCGCGCAATTACGCAGCAACAGGCTTTGCCCGCGACATTTTGAGCGTTGCGGACAACCTTTCTCGCGCGGTGGATGCTATCCCTGATAGCCTGCGCGAAGATGAGAAGATGAAAGGTCTCGTCGTCGGTATTGAGGCAACCCAACGTGAGCTTGAAAAAGTCTTCAAAAGCCACGGCATCGAACGTGTGGCCGCGATGGGAATGCCGCTTGATCCCAATCAGCACCAAGCGATGATGGAAGTCCCTTCCGATGAGCATGAGCCCGGCACCATTGTGCAGGAAATGCAGGCCGGTTGGACGATCAAAGACCGGATTTTGCGCCCCGCAATGGTGGGCGTGGCCAAAAAGCCGGATTAACTCTGAAAAAAGCCTAGAAATACTGACTAAACGCTTTGTAATCCGCCGCGTAGAATTTTTCGAGCTTGGCGGTTTGTTTGGCCGTTAGGTCGCTTGGACTGAATTTCGGCCCGCCGGTTTGGTAGCGGCCAACCTCGTACCTTTTTCCGACCGAGTTCGCGACATCATCCAAAAACTCATCAATTTGATGGATGCCGTACAGACCTTGGTAATAGTTTGGATCGTGTCCAAGGAAGTCTACCATCGGGCGGCAGTGCCACCCAATAGACTGAATCTTTTGATAGGTTTCGAAGCGATCAACAAACTCACCTAAATCTGGAGAGGCAGGCGGTCTTTTGAAGCCCCCTAGTTTTCGCACGGCTGATTCGGAAATTTCTTTGTGGTGCACTACGCGATTGCTGTAAGCGGATAAAAAGCGCTTTATCGGATGACGCACAACCGCAAGACGACGGTATTGGGCAATTGCACTTTCAGGAAAATCACGGCGAAGAACGCCTTTGTAGAACGCATGAATATGCCAAACGTGTCCGTTGGCCCGGTATGGCTGAAAGGGAAAGCCATTTTCGATTTCGAAAAACATGCGTTTGATCGAAGTACAGGCAACCTTGGGAACATTGGCGCAAAAGAGCTTATGTTGCTTTAGAATTACGGTCATTGCGTTGCACCTTCAAATCGAACCAGCAATTCATAAGCGCCTTTATCGCCAACGCCCACAACTTTCGCACCATTCCGCAGCCAAAATGCGTGTTTCACGATCTCGGCTTGCTGTTCAATCCCATAGGCTGTGAAAGGCTGTCCCGGTTTGAGTGTGTAATCATAGCGGCAGAAGGGATGCCGGTTTAAAACAAGATACCATCGTCCGCGCTGCTGGGCCTGCCATACATGGGTCATTTCATGGATGAAAAACCCTTGGCGAAGCAAGTTTTCAGAGGCGAAATCCTCGCAATAAGCGCTGCCTTTGGGGTGGAAATGCATGTGGCCTTGCGGTGCCATGGTGATTTTTCGCGGTTGAAACGGAAACCATTTGCGCCGCCGCATCTCTACCGAGGAATAATCAATCTCATCGCCAAAAATGGACCGGGCAAGAGCGACCTCACCCGGGGTTAAATGACGATGAGACCCGACAGGACAAACCTGCGGCGCGGAAGCGGTGGATGGAATAGAGCTTTCTACGCTCAGCGTTCATCCCCTGCAGCTTTTACCTCGGCATCAAACTTGTGCATGTCTCCGCCGGACACTCTGATGGCGACCTCAACTGTGCTGCCTGCGGTCACGCCTTCGTCAAGATCAAACGCCATCACGTGCTTGCCGCCCGGTTCAAACGCAACGGTTTCGCCTTTGGGCATCGCAATAGGTCCGGTTTCACCCATCTGCATTTTGAAATTGTATTCCATTGTGTCGTGCACTTCGGTTTTCTGAGCGCCTTCAACCTCAGCGCCTGTGATCGATAGGCCTCGTTCACCTGAATATGTGAGATCGAAATAAACAGCGGCGGGATTTCCAGAAACCGGGGCAAGCATCAATCGCGGATTGGTGATTTCAATTCCTGGCACAACGCCCTCTGGCGGAGCTTCAACTGGTGCTTCGCTCTCACATGCTGTAAGCGTGAAAGCCATCGCAGCGACCAGCGCAGCCGAAACCAAATTTCTCATGATTAATCCCTCTGTTTGTGTCCCGTCATAAAACTAGACCCGCCAATCTCTTGTGCCAAGCAAAAGCGCACCTATATCGCGGTCATGTTTTCGTGACATGCGCGTTTTGCATCACTGGATCGTGAGCGCAAGGCACCATGTGACAGCCTCTAGCAATCTGTAATGGATGGGGAAATAATGGGTAAAGTTATTGGTATCGACCTTGGCACCACCAACAGCTGTGTCGCTGTGATGGATGGGGGCAAGCCCAAAGTTATTGAAAATTCCGAAGGTGCGCGCACGACGCCTTCGATCGTTGCGTTTACCAAAGATGATGAACGCCTGATCGGTCAGCCTGCAAAACGTCAGGCCGTAACCAATCCAGACAACACTTTGTTCGCTATCAAGCGTCTGATCGGCCGCCGGTTCGATGATCCGCTGACCAAAAAAGACATGGAAATTGTCCCTTACGACATCGTCAAAGGCAAAAACGGCGATGCGTGGGTAAAAGCAGGCGGAGAAGAATACTCGCCCAGCCAAATTTCTGCTTTCATCCTCCAAAAGATGAAAGAAACTGCCGAGAGCTATCTTGGTGAGACTGTTGAACAGGCCGTTATCACGGTCCCTGCCTACTTCAACGACGCACAGCGTCAAGCCACCAAAGATGCTGGCCAAATTGCTGGTCTTGAAGTGCTTCGCATCATTAACGAGCCAACTGCTGCTGCGCTCGCTTACGGCATGGACAAAGATGATGGCAAAACCATCGCTGTTTATGACCTTGGCGGCGGTACTTTTGACGTCTCGATCCTAGAGATCGGTGATGGTGTTTTCGAAGTGAAATCGACCAATGGCGATACATTCTTGGGCGGTGAAGACTTCGACAATGCCATTGTTGAATGGCTCGCTGGTGAGTTTCAGAAAAAAGAGAACATGGACCTGAAAGCCGATAAGCTCGCGCTTCAGCGTCTTAAAGAAGCGGCTGAAAAAGCGAAGATTGAGCTTTCCAGTTCCGCCACAACTGAAGTGAACCTGCCGTTCATCACTGCGCGCATGGAAGGTGGATCATCCACCCCGCTGCACTTGGTAGAAACAATCAGCCGCGCTGATCTTGAAAAGCTGGTTGGTGATCTGATCAAGCGCACTTTGGAGCCTTGTAAGAAGGCACTCGCGGATGCCGGCGTTTCCAAAGATGATATTGACGAAGTAATCCTCGTCGGCGGTATGACCCGCATGCCCAAGGTTCGCGAAGTGGTCGAAGGGTTCTTTGAAGCGAAACCTCACACTGGCGTAAACCCTGACGAAGTGGTCGCTATGGGTGCGGCTATCCAAGCCGGTGTTTTGCAAGGCGATGTAAAAGACGTCCTACTTCTTGACGTTACTCCACTGTCACTGGGCATCGAAACATTGGGCGGTGTCTTCACCCGGATGATCGATCGCAACACGACGATCCCAACGAAGAAAACGCAAACCTACTCAACCGCTGAAGACAATCAGAACGCTGTGACGATCAAAGTCTTCCAAGGTGAGCGTGAGATGGCCTCGGACAACAAATTGCTCGGCAATTTTGACCTTCTCGGCATCCCGCCAGCACCGCGCGGTGTTCCGCAGATCGAAGTGACTTTCGATATCGATGCGAACGGCATTGTCTCCGTTTCTGCGAAAGACAAAGGCACTGGCAAAGAACAGACGATCAAAATCCAAGCTTCGGGTGGCTTGTCGGATTCTGACATCGATCAAATGGTCCAGGATGCTGAAAAGTTTGCTGATGAAGACAAGAAGCGCCGCGAAAGCGCAGAAGCGCGCAACCAAGCGGATAGTCTTGTTCACGCAACGGAAAAACAGCTCGAAGAACACGGTGATGCTATCGATGCTGATACCAAGTCAGCAGTAGAAACAGCCTTGGCGGATACCAAAGCCGCTCTCGAAGGTGATGACGCCGAAGAGATCAACGCGAAAGCGCAAGCTCTGACGCAAGCGGCCATGGAAATGGGCAAGCAAATCTACGAGAAAGAGCAAGCTCAAGCGACCGCTGAAGCCGAGGCATCAGGTGCAGCCGATGAAGCTGCACCGGAAGCTGCTGAAGACGACGATGTCGTCGACGCTGAATTCTCGGAAGTCGACGAAGACAAAAAGGGCTGATCCTTTTTATGGCATTACACGCGGGAGCGGTTCACAGCGCCAACATAGCGCCTGAACCAGCTCCCGCTCTTTATGTTTTGGGACGGGCATAATGGCTGAAGACTATTATCAGACGCTTGGCGTGGCCCGCGATGCAGATGGGCCTGCGATTAAAGGGGCTTATCGCAAGCTTGCTATGAAATTTCATCCGGACAAAAATCCGGATGACGCGTCTGCTGAGGCTAAATTTAAGCAGATAAACGAGGCGTATGATTGCCTCAAGGACCCGCAGAAGCGTGCGGCCTATGATCGCTTTGGACATGAAGCGTTTCAACAAGGCATGGGCGGCGGAGGAGCGCGGCCCGGTAGCGGCGGTGACTTTGGCGATATTGGCGATATCTTCGAAACGATTTTCGGCGGCGCTTTTGGCGGCGGCGGCGGTGGCGGTGCGCGGCAACAGAACCGACGCGGCGCTGATCTGCGCTATGATATGGAAATCTCTTTGGAAGAGGCCTTTAATGGCAAATCAACGGAGATCGAGATTGAGGTGTCGCAAGAATGCGATGCTTGCGACGGGACGGGCGCAACGCCGGGAACGGGTGAGCGGACCTGCAATCTATGCCATGGCCGCGGGACCGTCCGCGCCAAACAAGGGCTGTTTGTTGTCGAACGCACTTGCCCCACATGCAGCGGGCGCGGTGTTGTGCTTGAAGACCCTTGCGTCGTTTGTCGCGGGGAAGGGCGTGTAGATCGTCCTCAAAAGCTTGCGATTGAAATCCCCCCCGGCGTCGACACGGGAACGCGTATTCGTCTGGCTGGTAAAGGTGAAGCGGGCACACGCGGCGCGCCTCCGGGTGACTTATATATCTTTATCCATGTCGCACGTCACGATCTGTTTGAACGCGAAGGCACGACACTGGCATCGCGTGTTCCGGTAAGCTTCACGACGGCAGCTTTGGGCGGAACGGTTGATATTCCTGATATGGATGGAAGCACCAATTCGCTTGAAATCCCGGTAGGCATTCAATCAGGCAAGCAATTGCGCGTACGCGGTGCTGGTATGCCTGTGCTCCAGGGGCGCGGGCGTGGAGATTTGGTGGTCGAAGTCGCAGTGGAGACCCCGACGAAACTCAGCCGAAAGCAGAAAGAAATCCTTGAACAGTTCCGGGAAACGGAAACAGGGGACGAGTGCCCTGAAAGCAAAGGTTTCTTCTCGAAACTTAAAGAGGCCTTTGCGCCTGATTAGACCGACGAAAACCGCGCTAGAACTTCTTTCTCAAGCCTTTCAATCAGCGGCTTTCGGCATCGCCCAGCGTGTGTCTCCTCTTCAAGTATAGCGAGGAAAGCATCGCGTTTGGCTGACCGCACTGTTGCAGCATCAACGCCGCTATCCACGGTCGAACACACTAGATCGATCATCCTTTCAGCGCCGTGCAAACGGCCCCAGATGTAATCGTTTTCGCGGTAGGCGCGGCTGAAGAATGCGCCGAAGTTATAAAACTCAATCCCACGCAAAGTCGCCGCCGTGCCGCCATCGCGGATTGATAGCGCATCATCAGGGGAAATCCGGTCCACTTTGACAGGGTCAAATTCAACAAGCCGATCGCTCTGCAAAAGAGGCAGGGTCGCGACGTCATAAAAAGGAAAGCCAAGATAAGTGAGCAGCATACGCCGTTTCAGATTGCGCGGCATGGCTTCCAAAGCTTCCGTCAAAATAGCTTCGGCCGCCATATCGACCTTTTGCAAAGCCAATTCGCCTGCAAGGCTATTCATAAACAATGCGGGGTTTGCCAGAACGCTGGTGGCCGCTTTCTTCACTTCTTCGCTGGCTAATACCTTGGCTTCAGCGGCCTGATACAGGCGCAAAGCTTCATAGATATGCGCCCGCGCAATATCGAGTGCATCGTCGGGAATGTCGGGATCAACCTCCCAATCGCGCGCCAATCTTCGCGCGAGCAATTGCAATCGACGAATGCGAAACCGTGTGTCGTGCGCGCGAAAGAAGGCGATAGCTTCTTCGCCTGCTCCGCCGCCTTCTTCGACCAAATGATCTAGTCCGCTCTGGTGCAATTCCCACCTTATCGCATCGGCAATCCTGTCAGGATCTGGCAGTTCCAATTCTGGTGCCGCTCTAAATGCTATGCCCGCCAGATGTTCAACGATCCCTGTAAATTTGATCTGCGCGTATGCTCCAAAGGCGTATCCCGCCCGCTCATAAGCTGCCTGATGCGCTTTAGCCCGCCAATTGGCGAGACGTTTTGACGTAGGATGATTGAGGAAAAACGTCATCCCGAACAACTTCTCAACCGCACGGTCAATTTCAGGGCGAAGGCCCTTTACTATCCCTGTTAATCTGGCGGCATCCCGGGACTTTTGCTCAATACGCTCTAGATCATCACGGATGGGTTGTTCACGCGGGATCGTGGATAATGACCCGAATATTGCGCCGAAAAAGCCAACGGGCTCTGACGAATCAGCATCACCTGTTGGGCTGCGATCAGGTCTTGGATCAATGTAGACAAATCGGCGATCCACCTCGCGCTGTGACGGTCTACCATCCAATGCCGCAAGCGCTGCACCAAATGGGGCGTTGACCAACACCGCGCCATCAATCAGCGCCACTTCGTCCAGGGTGCCCTCACGCGAATGGCCCGGCATGACGCGGTTGAAAAACGCCTCTCTGCTTGCCCATTCTTGCCCGTTATCTCCTGCCAAGCGATCTATTTCTGCAAGACGTAGGGGTGGAAAGGCGCCGGGAAAACTGGCCGTTGCGCGTGCCGCAAGGACAAGCTCCAGAGGATCAGCGAGCGCATGGCCTGCTTCTTTGGGAACCCGTTTTTGAAAGGCGATAGGCATCCGATGTTCGGTTTCGGCCACCACTGCGGGCGAGTTCAACCTCAACAACTCTGTATGTCCGCGAAAATCGGTGGCGGTTACAAACAGATCAACCGGATGTCTGGGAGGGAGCAGCGGGGTTTCCACTTTTGATGAAGCCATGCTTTCAAACGCTTCAAACAGCATAGCTGAAAAACGATCGCCAGAAAAAGGCGGGCTGAACCAGCGCCCGCGCACAAGCTTTGAAACTTTGGTGCGAACCTCTTCGCGTGTTTCTGGAGAGACCGTTTCACTGACTACATTTCCTGGCCGCTTCAAAAACCAATCGGCAATCGGCTGAGCCCAGATCTTGGCGTATCGCCACATTGGCTTTGCTTCGTCATCGGTTAGCTCGCTGACATCGGCGTTCTTCAGCCAAAGGTCCGTCAATGGTTCCAAGGACACGCCCGAATGGAGCGCATGGGCCAGAAAGACAGCGTTGATTCCGCCCGCGCTGGCACCAGTAAGAATATCAGGCAACACTCTCAGTTTTATCGAGTGTTTCGCCTCAATCTCGTCAAACAATTCGCGATAGACTTTGGCAACCCCGTCCAAGCTATCGGCTTTGTTTTCATGATACGCTCGGCTGGCGCGCGCCAGATGCCACACCTCTTTCGTGATGCCGTGCATGTATACGGCCAGGCTGACCCCGCCATAGCACACCAGAGCCAGTCTGAGTTCCTTTTGCCTCATGCAAGAAGCCTTAGTGTGAAAGCGCGATCAGATGCAATTGCGTTCCGCTTCTGTTCTCGTTACAGACTGTGAATGGCTAAACCAAAGAAGCGTTATGTTTGCACAAATTGCGGGGCAGTGTCTGCACGCTGGCAGGGGCAATGCGGGGAATGCGGAGAATGGAACACTCTTACAGAGGATGCTCCTGCAACGGTCTTTTCACAAAAGCATGATCTATCGCGCGGGGGACGGGGGATTGAATTTGTCCCACTAAACAAACCAACTGAACTACCTGTGCGAAAATCGACAGGACTTGCCGAATTTGATCGCGCATTGGGGGGCGGACTGGTGCCTGGCTCTGCCGTTTTGATGGGAGGCGATCCGGGCATTGGGAAATCCACACTCCTTCTCCAGACCGCAGCTACAATTGCAAAAGGCGGCAATGATGTCGTTTATGTAAGCGGAGAGGAGGCCGCTGGCCAAGTGCGCCTGCGCGCCACAAGGCTCGGTGTCGCAGATGCTCCCATCAGGCTCGCATCAGAAACTTCAGTACGCGATATCCTCACGACATTGGGGACTGGGGAACCTCCTGCGCTGCTCGTGATCGATTCCATCCAGACGATGCATTCGGACACAATCGAAGGAGCACCCGGAACGGTGAGTCAGGTGCGTGGATGTGCGTTGGAGCTTATTCGCTTTGCCAAAGAACATGGCACGGCTTTGGTGCTTGTTGGCCATGTCACAAAAGATGGCAATATCGCTGGGCCACGTGTGCTTGAGCACATGGTCGATGTGGTGATGAGTTTCGAAGGGGACCGCAGCCACCAATACCGGATATTGCGCGCGCTGAAAAATCGGTTTGGCGCTGTCGATGAAATCGGCGTGTTTTCGATGGCGAGTGAGGGTCTGGAAGAGGTCGCAAACCCATCCATGCTTTTCCTTTCAGGGCGCGATCAACCTTTGGCAGGTAGCTCTGTTTTCCCCGCTTTAGAAGGTACGCGGCCCGTGCTGGTTGAAATTCAGGCGTTGATTGTGCGCCTGCAATCAGGAGCAACCCCGCGGCGGGCGGTTGTGGGCTGGGATAATGGCAGACTGGCTATGCTTTTGGCTGTGTTGGAATCGCGTTGCGGGCTGAATTTTTCCTCCGCTGAGGTCTATTTGAACATTGCGGGTGGATATCGCCTTTCTGATCCTGCCGCTGATCTTGCAGTCGCAGCTGCGCTTATTTCAGCGCTGGCGGATAAACCCTTGCCGGATAAATCGGTTTGGTTTGGCGAAGTGTCTTTGGCCGGCGAAATACGGCCTGTGTCGCATTCCGATTTGCGCGTGCGCGAGGCCGCTAAGCTGGGATTTGCCTTGGGTTACGGCCCCAAAGACAGCAAAATTTCATCTTCTTCACTTAATTATAACACTGTTGGTCAATTGGCGAACCTCGTTGACCGGGTGATGCGGTCGGCATAATCACATTTTATTGGGTTAATGCGAGTGCGCTATGGAAGGCTTTGATGCCATTGTTCTAATTATCGTCGGTGTGGCGGCGATTGGAGGCTTTTTGCGCGGTTTAGTGCAAGAAGTGCTTTCATTGGCAGCGTGGATCTTGGCCGCGTTTTCGATCTATTATTTGCATGAGCCTCTGACTGAGCAATTGGGACAGTTTTATGATGCGCAGCCTGCGACATCTATTTTGTCTTTCGCCTTGCTCCTTTTGATCCCCTATGCCGCGATGAAAGTGATTGCCAACAATGCGGGCGAGGCATCGCGCAATTCCATTCTTGGCCCAATTGATAGGGTGCTTGGATTTGGCTTTGGCGCCGTGAAAGGGGCCTTGATCGTCGTTTTCGCGTTTTCTTTGCTTGTTCTCGGGTTTGATACGGTCTGGGGATATGAGGGACGTCCCACTTGGATCACGCAAGCGCGCACGTATCAGGCTGCTGACGCATTTTCGCGGCAATTGGTATCTGCCATCGATGAACGCCGCACGGCACTTCGCGGGGATGGTGATGCAAGCTCTGCAAATGAATGACCGCTCGGATGCCTGAGAGCGGCTCTAAACTCTATACCCCTCGGCTTTTGGGCCTTGCAGCAAGCCTTTACGAAATCCCATTCGACAGTGCAGCTCTTTATAAGGGCCAGGCGCGCTCGAAAACGTGTGGCAGTTCGATTGATATCAGCCTTTCGCTGAATGCCGACGGCACGATCAGCAAGGTTGGCATGGCCGTGAAAGCATGCGCGATCGGTCAGGCATCTGCGGCGATCTTGGCGGGAGGAGCCCGCGGGCGCTCTGGCAAAGAGTTGCTGGCTGTGTTTCGCGAGATAGAAGCTTGGTTACAATCAACCGGTTCACTGCCCGATTGGCCAGAATTTGACGCGCTAGAGCCGGCATTGCCTCATGCTGGTCGCCATGGTGCTTTGCTCATACCTTGGAGAGCTATCAATGATGCGCTTTCTTCTCCGGCACGTCCAAGCTAATACGCGCAAAACAAGCGGATAAAATCCGCACGAGGATCAATGGAAACGGGGACTCCATGTCAACCACACCAATTAGCACTGAGGCAGGCGCTCTTGCCGATCACGAACCCAGCGCAAGCGAGATTCGCTTGGTTGTAGGCGCATCGTCTGCGGGCACAATTTTCGAATGGTACGATTTCTTTATTTACGGCACGCTTGCCTACATTTTGAAAGATGCGTTCTATGATGTCGATGACCCGACTTTGGGGCTCTTATTGGTTTGGTCGACCTTTGCTGTAGGCTTTGCGTTCCGTCCAATTGGCGCTGTTCTGTTTGGTTTTTTGGGTGACAGGCTTGGGCGCAAATACACGTTTCTGGTAACCGTCACTCTGATGGGAATTGCGACCGCAGGGGTCGGCTTCATTCCCACTGTTGATCAAGTGGGTGTGGTAGCCCCGATCATCGTAATCATCTTGCGCGTGCTTCAAGGCCTTGCACTTGGAGGCGAATATGGCGGAGCGGCGATCTATGTCGCTGAACACGCGCCGCCCGATAAGCGCGGGTTTTACACCAGCTTTATCCAAGCGAGCGTTGCAGGCGGATTTGTTCTTTCGATCATCGTGGTGCTTATTTGCCGCGCCATTATTCCAGAAGATGATTTCAACGCTTGGGGATGGCGTGTGCCGTTTCTGCTTTCGATTTTGCTGCTCGCAATTTCGCTTTGGATGCGGTTCAAATTGTCAGAGAGCCCGGTTTTCAAAGCTATGAAAGAGGCGGGCGAAACATCAGGCAATCCCTTTATCGAAAGCTTCACCTATCCCGGCAACCCTAAGCGCATCTTTGTCGCGCTGTTCGGGGTGGCTGCGATTTTGACGACGATTTGGTACACAGCATTCTTCTCCAGCCTATCATTCCTCAAAGGGACAATGCGGCTGGATGAATTGACGGTTGAAGTAATTCTCCTGATTGCTGGCACGCTGTCACTCGGTATGTATTTGGTGGTGGGTAAATGGTCAGACCGGGTGGGGCGCAAAAAGCCGATCATCATCGGTGCGCTTTTGACACTGGTGACGTTGTTCCCGATTTTTTGGTTCATGGGCAGCCTTGCCAATCCAGGTCTGGCTGAATCAGCAGAGCGCAATCCTGTGATCGTAAGCGGTCAGGAATGCGTAACCGATCCATTCGCCGAATTGTTCGACCGTGATCAAACGGACTGCGGCAAAGTGCTTGGTACATTAATCGCCAGTGGAGTGACTTACTCCGTGGTTCCAGCAGACACTTTGGCCGTCAGCGTGGGCGGCAAGCCGATAGCGCTCGACGATAGCTGGCTTAGCGATAAGGCTGCGATGACTGAGGATCTTCAATCTGCGTTGACGCAGAACGGTTTTGATTTCTCTCGCCAGATCCCCCCGCTTGGCAGCATTATCGGCATTATCGCAGCACTTCTCGCATTGGGCGCATTGTCCGCGCTTACTTACGGATCGGTCGCGGCGCTGCTTTCAGAGATGTTCCCGGCGCGTATCCGCTATTCATCAATGTCGATCCCCTATCATATCGGCGCAGGCTATCTGGGCGGGTTCCTTCCATTGATTTCGGGCGTGATTGTCGCTGTTACGGGCAATATCTACTCGGGCCTATGGTACACCTGGGGCATCGTCGCTTTCGGTTTGTTGGTGGCATGGTGGGGATTACCAAGCGGTCCGCCAAAAGACTTTGAAGATGACCCAGCCTGATCCGACGCTTCGACTGACAATTGATACCCAAGCGCTCGCCGACAATTGGCGGGCGCTTGACCGTTTGTCTGGCAATGCAAGCGCTGGGGCTGCGGTGAAGGCCAATTGCTATGGCCTGGGTGTCGATGCCTGCGTGCCTGCGCTCAGGGATGCTGGATGCGAGGCATTTTTTGTTGCGCATTGGAATGAAGTAGAAGCCGTTTCGCGGCACGTTCCTGCCAAAACAATTGCTGTTCTCCATGGCGTTATTAATGACGGGGAAATTGCGTATGCTCGCAAGGTCGGGGCCATTCCAGTTATCAACTCAATCCAGCAGGCAATCCAATGGAGCGCGTCTGGCGGTGGATTTTGCCACTTGATGGTGGATACCGGGATAAACAGGCTGGGTGTTGGACCAAAAGACATTGGGCACCCAGCAGTGCGGTCTCTGCAAATTGACACGCTCATGTCGCATCTCGCCTGCGCGGATGAAGACAGCGCCATGAACGCACGGCAGTTGGAAGCATACAAACAAGTTTGCCAAGCCGTGCCGCACAAACGGGCCAGCTTTGCGAACAGTGCGGGCATTGCCTTGGGTAGCGATTACGCGTTCGATTGCACGCGCCCCGGCCTTTCTCTTTTTGGCGGTGTGCCTCGTGTTGAATTGTCTGAGGTGATTAGGCAGGTTGCATTTGTCGATGCCGCGATCCTTCAGACCCGCACAATCGAGGCGGGAGAGACGATTGGTTACAACGCACTTTTCCGCGCGGATCGCGATATGCGAGTTGCAACAGTTTCATTGGGATATGCCGATGGTTTTCTTCGAAGCAGAGGGCCTGAAAACTATATGCTGCATGATGGTATAAAGCTGCCCATTCTAGGCAAAGTATCGATGGATATGATCGTTGTGGATCTAAGCAACGCGCCCAAATTGACGGAAGGAGATTGGCTTTCTGCACCGTTCCAACTGCAAAATGCTGCGCAGCAATCCGGACTATCGCAATACGAATTGTTGACCACATTGGGACACCGTTTCCGCACTCTTTAATCAATATGTTGCACTGCACATTGTGCAAGTGCTAAGTGCAGCATTCGAGAGAGATTAGGGATCCCCATGGCTAAGAACACTGATAACGCAGACGGCGGCATAATTATCAAAAAGTATGCCAATCGCAGACTCTATAACACCAGCTCATCCAGCTATATCACGCTTGATGATCTTGCTGAAATGGTTCGCGAAAATGTCGAGTTTCAGGTGCTTGATGCCAAGTCTGGGGAAGACATCACGCACTCCATTCTGACACAGATCATTATGGATGAAGAAGCAAACGGCGAACAAATGCTCCCGGTTAGTTTTCTGCGCCAGCTTATCGGTATGTACGGAAATTCAATGCAAGGCCTGATGCCATCCTATCTCGAAGCGAGCATGGAAAACTTCCGCACCAATCAGGGCAAAATCCGCGAAGCTTTTGAAAAGGGTATGAGCGCCAACCCAATCGCTGCAATCCACGAAACAAATATGGCGATGATGCGTGCAGCGGCGGAAACTTTTATTCCTGGAGCAGGCGCTGCTGCTAAACAGGAAAAAGCAAAAGCCGATGCAGCGCCCGCTGAACTGGACATATTGCGCGAACAGATGGCGCAGATGCAAAAGAAACTGGACGAGCTTGGAAAATAACGCCACGCGTCTTGCTCTTTTAAATCCACCCGATTGAGCAGGAAATACCGTGTCCCAAATTCGCCACGCCCTTAACATCAAACGCGAAGATGATTTCGCGAAATGGTATCAGGAAGTCATCTCTGCTGCAGATATGGCCGAAGAATCAGGCGTGCGCGGATGCATGGTGATTAAGCCTTGGGGCTATGGCATTTGGGAACGGATCCAGCGTCTCTTGGATGACCGGATTAAAGCTGCTGAAGTCCAAAACACGTACTTTCCAATCTTTATCCCGCTTGCCAATTTCGAACGCGAGGCTGACCACGTCGATGGCTTTGCCAAAGAAATGGCAGTTGTCACCCACCACCGCCTGATTGCTGACGGGGAAGGGGGGCTGATCCCCGATCCTGAAGCAAAGCTGGAAGAGCCATTGGTGGTGCGCCCCACATCAGAGACAATTATTGGCGATGCGATGGCGCGCTGGGTGCAGTCTTGGCGCGATCTGCCTTTATTGCTCAATCAATGGGGCAATGTGGTTCGCTGGGAAATGCGCACGCGTATGTTCCTGAGGACCAGCGAGTTTCTGTGGCAGGAAGGGCATACTGCCCACGCCACGCCCGAAGATGCGAAAGCGGAAACGCACCGCGCTTTAGAAATGTACCGCGCGTGCGCCGAGGACGATTTAGCGCTGCCCGTCATTGCAGGTGAGAAGCCAGAGAATGAGCGTTTTCCCGGCGCCAACGAAACATGGTCGATTGAGGCTATGATGCAGGATGGCAAAGCGCTCCAGGCGGGTACTTCGCATTATCTAGGCACCAGCTTTGCTGAGGCTGCTGGCATTCAGTATCAGGATCGCGAAGGCAATCAGCAGCACGCGCATACGACCAGCTGGGGCGTATCAACCCGGATGATTGGCGGCGTGATCATGACGCATGGCGATGATGATGGCTTGCGTGTGCCGCCCCGCATTGCGCCGCATCAAATTGTGATCTTGCCCATGCTTCGCGATAAGCCCGAAGATGAAGCGGTGCTGACCTATTGCGAAGAGGTACGCGCATCGCTTTCGTCCCTTTCCACCATGGGAGAGCCTGTGCGGGTGTTGCTCGACAAGACACCGGGCAAGGCCTCTGCCAAGCGCTGGGATTGGGTGCGCAAAGGGGCTCCCATCATCCTAGAAGTGGGTCCGCGCGATATGGAGAACGGAAAAGTTGCTATGTTGCGCCGCGACCAGCTGTGGAATGCTGACAATGGCAAGCCCAATATGCAGTTTATCGCGCGAGATGATTTTGCAGCATCAGCCAGCGCAACTCTTGAAAACATTCAAAAAGCGCTCTTCACCGAAGCGGCCGAACGACGCGATGCCAATATCACTCGCGGCATGACTGAATGGAGCGAGGTAGAAGCGTTTTACTCTGGCGATGCGAAATATCCCGGTTGGCTCGAGGTCCAATGGTCAAAGCCAACGGGCGCCGCGCTGGAGAAAGTTGTCGAACAATTGAAATCTCTCAAACTCACATTCCGCAACGTTCCGCGCGATAGCGCTCCTGTGGATGGGACATGTATCTTTACAGGCGATCCGGCAGTAGAGCGGATAATAGTAGCGCGAGCATATTAAAGCACTCACAGGGGGATCAAAATGGGCGAGGCGATTAAACACTGCATTGCAAATCTTACCAATTTCCAAGGCCGCGATAGCCGAGGGACCTTTTGGTGGTGGGTTTTGGCTATCGTGATTGTAACGTTTGGCCTCAGCTTTGTTTCAAGCATGGTTTTCACCGTTTCTTCAATGTCGGGCGCTTTTCAGTCCATCGGTAGCGGCGCTGACCAAGCGGCAATTGAAGCTGAAATGATGCAAAGCATGGCGGGATCCCTTGAAATCCAAACTTACATTGGCGCAGCCATCTCTTTCATCGGTTTGTTGCTGGTCATACCTGCATTTGTGCGCCGATTGAACGATGCTGGTCTTCCGGCTCTAATTGCTGTGATACCTGTGATTGCCTTGCTGGTAGGAACCTATTTCAGCCTGAGCTTCATTGGTGAAATGGCCGATGTTATGGCCACAGGCGATCTAGAAGCTATCAATGAAATGACGGCGACTACTAGCCTTTGGGGCGCAATATCTTGGATCGGCTATCTCGTCGTAATCGTATGCGGTCTCATCCCGGGGAAATACGGTTCGGCTGATTGATTGCTTTTCGCAATAGGGAGGCAATCGACAGGCTCTGATTGACTGGCTAAGGCGCGGGGCAATGGCGAAAAAGAAACCCCCGCAAGGCCTGCCTTCCAAAAAGCAAGTCCTCGAATTCATCCAGACCTCTGACAAAACGGCAGGTAAGCGCGAAATTGCGCGCGCTTTTGGTCTTAAGGGTCAGGAGAAAATCGCACTTAAGCGGCTGCTTAAAGACATGGCGGAAGAAGGGCTGATCGACGGGCGCAAATCGGCCTATCACCGCATGGGAGGTATCCCGAAAGTCACCGTTTTGCGGGTGGTAGAGATTGAAGATGGCGAAGCCATTGCCGAACCTGACAATTGGGACCCTGAAGCGCCCGGCAAGCCCCCGCGCCTGACTATCAAAGAAGGCCAAGGCCGCAGCGCGAAACGTGCGCCTGCCTTGAAAGTGGGCGATAGAGTGCTTGCACGCACTGAAGAGCGTGATGGGATTTGGTCCGCTTTCCCGATCAAGAAATTGCCCGCACGAACCGAACGGTTGCTTGGCGTTGTCGAAATTGATGCCGCTAAGAAAGCATGGCTGGCACCTGTCGACAAACGCATCCGCCAATCTGCAAAAATCAGCGATCTGGGCGAAGCAGAGGCAGGACGCTTGGTGCTGGCAGAGCGGACGGGCCGATCAGAGCGATCGGGTGTCAAAGTTGTCGAAGTGATCGGCGATCCGCTCGCTCCCAAAAGCTTCAGCCTTATCGCAATCGCTAAGCATGGCATTCCGCACGTATTCCCACCAAATGCGATTGATGAGGCAGGCAAAGCTGCCGATCTGACCCTAACTGAGGACAAGCGCGAGGATTTGCGTCATCTTCCCATTGTTGCAATCGATCCGGGTGATGCGCGCGATCATGATGATGCGATTTGGGCAGAGCCCGATGGTGAGGGCGGCTTTAATGCGCTGGTCGCGATTGCTGATGTCAGCTTCTACGTCCGCCCCGGATCAGCGCTTGATAAAGAGGCACGAAAGCGCGGAAACTCCGTCTATTTCCCGGACCGCGTTGTCCCCATGCTACCCGAATTGCTGTCAGCAGATATGTGTTCTTTGCGCGAAGATGAGACGCGGGCGGCGATGGCCTGCCATTTGAAGATCAGCAAAGAAGGCAAAGTCACCAGCTTCCGCTTCACACGGGCGCTTGTGCGCATCCATCACAATATCGCTTATGAAGATGCGCAAGCCTCAATTGATAGCGGAGATGCGCCCGAATATCTCACACAGCTGTGGGAGGCCTGGAAAGCACTGGCCGCGGCAAGAGAGAAACGCGATCCGCTCAATCTCGAATTGCCGGAACGGCGCGTTCAATTGGATGACGAGGGCAAGATTGCCGAGATCGCCGTTCGCGAAAGACTAAACGCGCACCGTGTGGTTGAAGACTTTATGATTGCGGCCAATGTCGCCGCGGCCAAAGCCCTTGAGGCGAAATCGGCTCCTGTGGTTTACCGCGTTCATGAAACGCCAGCGCGCGAGAAACTGATTGCGCTGCGCGATTATTTGGCAACGATGGATAAGAAACTGTCGCTTGGCCAAGTGATTACGCCCGGACTCTTTAATCGGATGCTCAAAGATGTGACCGATGAAGCTGAAAAGACCCAAGTGATGGAAGCTGTGCTGCGCAGCCAGATGCAAGCCTATTACGGCCCTGCCAATTCCGGTCACTTTGGATTGGCGCTCGGCTCATACGCGCACTTTACCTCGCCTATCCGTCGCTATGCTGATCTGCTGGTGCATCGCGCTTTGGTCGATGCGTATAGACTGGAACAACCCGCTCCAGACAATAACATGCCAGCCAAAACCGGTCTCTCAGACAAAGACCGGGCGAGCCTCCAAGAAATCAGCGATGCGATTAGCCAAACCGAACGCAAAGCAATGGAAGCCGAGCGCGATACAATTGATCGATACGTAGCTGCTTGGCTTTCACACCGGGTTGGCGAGACGTTTGATACACGCATTACGGGCGTTCAGGGTTTTGGGTTTTTCGCCACGATCGATGGGCTGGGTGGGGACGGCCTTGTGCCCATTTCCACATTGGGCCGTGAATATTTCCGCCACGATGAAGCAGCCCAAGCGTTAATCGGTGAGGATACGGGCACGCGCTATGCGGCAGGGGATCGGCTGAAATTGAAACTTGCCGAATCCAATGCGCTCACCGGTGCGCTTAAGTTCGTGCCGGTTGATGCTGAAGCGACCTCAATTGAACCGCGCGGCAGACAGCCGGAACGCGGGCCTAGAGGGGCTCCAAAAAAATCAGGCAAATACAAGACTGGTAAGAGAGGCCGCCCCGACAATATTCGGCATCAGGGAAGACGGCGATAAGGAATGAACGGAAGCGCTCCTTATTCCAGGTGCTCGCTGTCCTTTTCATCGTAATTATGTGGGATCACATAAAGTGGGCAAGTAAGAGCGCCCGCATGAGCTGAAAAATAGCTCACCAAAGGCCCCGGATTGTTGCCTTTTGCAGCGCCCAAAACCAGTGCGGCGACCTCGCTGTGGGATGCAAGATATTCGCTTACGATCTTTTCGCCGTTACCCGATTTCACCTCGATTGCTGGCATAATCCCACTTTCGGCAAGCAAATTGCCCGCGACACCGTGTGCCATCATTTCGGCGCGATCTTTGGCTTCTTGTTCAATGGTTGCTTGAACGCCGCCAAAGGCGTTGAAGTTTTGCTGTCGCACCAAAGCAAGGATCTGCACAGCGCCATCCACACTCACAGCACGGCGTGCTGCATAACGCAGGGCTGAACGGGCTTCTTCCGTTTCATCTATGACCACAAGGAATGTGCGCATAACCGAATAGGTGAAATAGCAGCAAAGTTATCAATTGCAAAACCAGCGAATGCTTGCTCATGCGTCATGAACCCGTAAAACGATCATCTCCCCAGGTTACAAGGATTCTTGCACGATCATGCCTATCGAACTCAAAATGCCTGCTCTTTCTCCTACGATGGAGGAAGGAACGCTTGCCAAATGGCTCGTAAAAGTCGGCGATACGATCCAGTCAGGTGATATCATGGCCGAGATTGAAACCGATAAAGCGACGATGGAATTTGAAGCGGTCGATGAAGGGGTGTTGGCTTCAGTTTTGATTGAAGAGGGCACGGAAAATGTGAAAGTCGGCGCTGTGATCGCAATGCTGGCTGAAGAAGGCGAAGATTTAGAGGCTGCCGCATCGGCTACGGCATCTTCGCCAGCGCCTGCGCCAAGTGAAAGTGCACCGGCTCCACCCCCATCGCCTGCTCCCGCATCAGATGCGCCCGCCGCATCCCCGACAGCACGAAAACTGGCGGAAGCCAATGGCGTTGATTTGGCGCAAGTCAGCGGCACAGGCCCCAAAGGCAAAATAACGAAAGGCGATGTTGAAAGTGCAATTGCCGCGGGCGGGGGAGGCTCTGCATCAGCGCCCACCGCATCCAACACTTCACCTGCAAACAGCGGTGACCGCGTGATCGCATCGCCTTTGGCCAAACGTATCGCCGCGCAAAAAGGCATTGATCTCACTGCGGTCGCAGGATCGGGCCCTAATGGCCGGATCGTAAAAGCCGATGTCGAAGAATTTGATCCCGCGAGCGCGCCAGCAGCGGCACCTGTGCAAAGCGCGCCAACCCCTAGGCCAACAACCCAAGTGCCCGATCACGGTGCACCTTTCGAAGAAGAGAAGGTATCAGGCGTACGCAAAGTCATTGCTCGCCGGCTTACCGAGAGCAAGCAGAACGTTCCTCACTATTACCTCACCATGGACATCCGGCTCGATCCGCTGCTTGCGCTGCGCAAAGAGCTTAATGCATCGCTTGAGCCAGATGGCGTGAAACTGTCAGTCAACGATCTGCTCATCAAAGCGCTCGCGCGTGCGCTGGTCCGCGTGCCGCAGTGCAATGTCAGTTTCCACGGCGAGACAATGCGGCATTACACCCGCGCCGATATCTCGGTTGCTGTGGCGGCTCCATCGGGTCTGATCACGCCTGTTATTACGGAGGCAGATACCAAAAGCCTAGCGGTCATTTCCAAAGAAATGAAAGAGCTCGCCGGCAAAGCACGCGACGGCAAATTGCTGCCTCACGAATATCAAGGCGGAACCGCAAGTCTTTCCAATCTCGGCATGTTCGGCATCAAGCAGTTTGATGCCGTCATCAACCCACCGCAAGGCATGATTTTGGCGGTTGGGGCAGGGCAGCAGCAACCCTATGTCGTGGATGGTGAAATTGTGCCTGCAACGGTGCTTCACGCATCCGGCAGCTTTGATCATCGCGCAATTGACGGCGCAGAGGGCGCACAATTGATGGAAGCGCTAAAACAGCTTTGCGAAAACCCGATGGGATTGGTTGTATGAAGCGAGCCATAACTGCCTGTTTTGCCGTTTCTGCGACGTTTTCTCTTCCGGGATTAGCAATCGCCGCAGCCGAGTTTGAGACGGGCGAACGCCTCATAATGGTCGGCCATGATGGCCCCGACTTTGACGCTTGTGCGAGCATTGGTCAGGTTCATGGTCTCAAAAATGATGGCGATGGCTTTTTAAGTGTCCGCATTGCCCCAGGCACAGCCTCTAAAGAGCGCGACCAACTTCCCAACGGCATCCGCCTTTCTTTGTGCGATGCGCATGAGGATTGGTACGGTGTAGTCTACCAAAAACCCGGCGATGATCTCGCCGATTGCGGCACGGGCACACCTTCTGCCTATGTCGGTGCGTATCGTGGGCCTTGCCGATATGGCTGGGTTCACAAATATTTTGTCGAGCATTTGGCGGGGTAAACACTGCTTCCTCCAAGCTCCAAACCTCCCCAAGGAAAATTGAAATGTCTGATACTCAGTATGATGTGATTGTGCTCGGCTCTGGTCCGGGTGGTTATGTGTCGGCGATACGCTGTGCGCAATTGGGCCTTAAGACCGGGATTGTTGAGCGGGAAAATCTCGGCGGCATTTGTCTAAACTGGGGCTGTATCCCAACCAAAGCGATGCTGCGATCGGCTGAGATCAAACACTATATGGATCATGCTGCCAGCTATGGTCTGAAAGTCGCAGGCACAATTGAAGCGGATCTTGATGCGATTGTTCAGCGCTCTAGAGGCGTTGCAAAGCAGCTCAATCAGGGTGTTGGCCACCTGATGAAGAAGAACAAGATCACCGTCCATATGGGCGAGGGCAAGCTGACCGGCGCGACCACTTTGGATGTGACATCCGACAAAGGCACCGAGAAACTCTCCGCGAAACACGTTATTGTCGCTACTGGCGCGCGTGCGCGTGATTTGCCGTTTGCCCCGACCGATGGAAAGCGGGTTTGGACATACCGCCACGCAATGGTCCCGCCTGAAATGCCCTCAAAGCTTCTGGTGATTGGATCGGGCGCTATCGGGATCGAATTTGCAAGCTTCTATAACGATATGGGCGTTGACGTGACGGTCGTCGAAATGCTCGATCGGATCGTGCCTGTGGAAGATGCGGATGTCTCTAGCTTTCTTGAAAAGAGCCTCAAGAAACAAGGCATGACCATCATGACAGGCGCTGGGGTTGAAGGCCTTGATGTCGGTGCCAATGGCGTAACAGCGAAAATTAAAGACGAGAAAGGCAAGGTCGAAACGACCGAATACAGCCATGTCATCACCGCTATCGGTATTCAGCCCAACACAGAGAATATCGGGCTCGAAGCATTGGTTGAGATGGACCGCGGCTTTATCCAAATCGACCCGTTTGGCCGCACCAAGTCGAAAGGTCTTTGGGCAATCGGCGATTGCACGCCCGGCCCGTGGCTCGCGCACAAGGCAAGCCACGAAGGCGTGACCTGTGCAGAGGCAATCGCGCAAGAACTCGGTAATAAAGAGGTTCACCCACACCCGCTTGATCGCAACAACATCCCGGGCTGCACCTATTGCCATCCACAAGTTGCAAGTGTCGGAATGACCGAAGCGGCAGCAAAAGAGGCGGGCTACGAGGTCAAAGTTGGCAACTTCCCTTTTATCGGCAACGGCAAGGCCATTGCTCTGGGCGAAGCAGAGGGCTTTATCAAAACCGTCTTCGATAGCGTCACTGGCGAATTGCTAGGCGCGCATATGGTGGGTGCAGAGGTCACCGAACTGATCCAAGGCTACACTGTCGGCAAAACGCTTGAGACGACCGAGGAAGAGCTGATGCAAACGGTCTTCCCGCATCCAACGCTTTCAGAAATGATGCACGAAAGCGTGCTCGACGCTTATGGGCGTGCGCTGCATTTTTAGCGCAAACCGGACCCTAAGGAGAACGGATGACTGACTTTCTGCTCGTCGCCTTTGTGATCCTGATAGCGGGTGTTGTCGCTGTCCCAATCGCTTCCCGGCTGGGTCTGGGCTCTGTGCTAGGATACCTGCTTGCAGGCATCTTTATAGCTCCTATCCTGGGTGGATTGGGTGTTGATATCGAGGCGCTTCAGGTATTTGCTGAGTTTGGCGTCGTGATGATGCTTTTCCTTATTGGTTTGGAGCTTGAACCCAAAAAACTATGGGCGATGCGCGGCCAATTGCTTGGCCTTGGCGGCGGACAAGTCCTCATAACCATCGCCATCATAGCGGGCATCGCTTTGGTTGCAGGAGAGGTTTGGCAAAGCGCTGTAGGTATCGGCGCAGTCCTTGCCTTATCTTCAACTGCGATCATTCTTCAAACCTTGAACGAGAAAGGCCTGTTCAACAGCGAAGGGGGAAAAGCCAGCTTTTCCGTTCTACTCCTGCAGGACATTGCAGTTATCCCGCTGCTCGCTTTCATCCCATTGCTCGCAGTGCCCGAGATTGCGGAATTGGCTGCGAGTGGAGGAGCAAGTGATGGCACACATGGCGATAATGGCGGTCATGGTCACGGCGCATCTTGGACGCTAACCGAAGGCCTCCCAGTTTGGCTGTCGGTTTTGATCACTCTAGGCGGCATTGGTGCGGTCGCCACCATTGGCAACTTTCTGACGAGACCCATCTTTCGTTTTATCGCAGGTGCCAATCTCCGCGAGTTGTTTACAGCCACCGCACTCGTATTTGTGATCGGGATCGCTCTGCTGATGATAATCGTCGGTTTGTCGCCCGCTTTGGGCACATTCCTCGCTGGTGTTGTTCTTGCGAATAGCGAGTATCGGCACGAGCTGGAGTCCGATATCGCCCCGTTTAAAGGACTGCTGCTGGGTCTGTTTTTTATCACCGTGGGGGCTGGAATAGACTTCGGCTTAGTAGCTGCGAACTGGCAATTGCTTGGCATTCTTGCCTTTGGTTTAATCGCTGTGAAAGCTGCTATATTGGGTGGATTGGGCTATCTTTCTGGATTGCGCCGACAGGCCTTGTGGTTGTTCGCGCTTGGCCTTGCGCAAGCGGGGGAATTTGGCTTTGTCTTAATCGCTTTTGCTGCCAGCCATTTTGTCTTTGACGGTCAGACTGGTGACATCCTGCTATTGGTGGTCGCTGCGACAATGCTGGCAACGCCTGTCCTCTTTATTATCTACGACAAGGTGATCGCGCCGCGCTACAGCGTAGCGGAAAATCGCGAAGCCGATGCGATTAACGATACAAATCACATAATTGTCGCAGGGCGCGGCAGAGTTGGCGGCATCGTCGACAGGATGCTGTCCTCTGCTGGTTTTTCAACCACAGTAATTGACTACGATTCGCGCCATATCGAAGTCGTCCGGAAATTCGGCTACGCCGCGTTTTTCGGAGATGCCACTAGGCCAGATCTCTTACATGCAGCCGGAATAGACGATGCCAAGCTTTTGATCGTTGCATTGGATGAGCGTGAACAGATTGATAAGTTGGTTAAATATGCCGTCTCCAACTATCCAAACCTCCATGTCATCGCGCGCGCGATTGACCGCGATCATGTCTTTCACCTTTGGTCGTTCGGTTGTCGAGACATCATCAGAGAGACTTATGACAGTTCCGTAAGAATGGGACGCTCAGCGTTTCAATCCTTGGGAATAGATGCCGCGCAGTCGCAAGCTATGGCTAGTGCGTGGGAGGAAATGGACCGAAAATCACTGCGAGGGGTCGCAGACCTATTTGATCCAGATATTCCCATGGCTGAGAACGAGGCACTGATCAATCGAGTGAAGGAGCTTCAAAGTGAATGGGATCCCGTGCTGAGAGAGCAGATGGATACGATCCTCAAGCGGGGTGCGTAAAGCCGCCAAAACCCATTTGTAATCTAGTTTTGGTTAGGGAATGGAGTGGCGGACAGTCAGGGATTCGAACCCTGGAAGGGCTTGCACCCTTGCCGGTTTTCAAGACCGGTGCATTCAACCACTCTGCCAACTGTCCGCGGTGCAAAGCTCGCTAGCGATGTGCGAAGCGCTTGTCACTATCCGATAGAGCTTTAAGGTCAGTTTATGGCGCAAGGCACACATGATTTCGCACCAGACCCTCGTAATGAGGCCATTTTGATCAATGTGAACGGGGCGATGGTTCCCCGCGCTAAGGCCAGTGTCTCAGTGTTCGACAGCGGATTTATGCTGGGCGATGGCGTTTGGGAGGGTCTGAGACTTCATCGTGGGCGAATCGCATTTTGTGACGCACATCTCGATAGGCTTTACGAAGGCGCCAAAGCGATCGCGATGGATATTGGCCTTTCGCGTGATGAGCTTTTGGAGCGTCTCGATCAAACAATCGACGCAAACCAAATGCGGGATGAAGAAGGCGTGCATATCCGGTTGATGGTCACGCGGGGCATTCGCTCTACGCCTTATCAAGATCCGCGAGTGGTCATCAGCCCTGCAACCATTGTTATTATCCCGGAATACAAAGCGCCTTTGCCATCTACTATTGAAACGGGCATTCGCCTTTTCACAGTCCATGTGCGGCGCGGTGATCCTGCAATTCAGTTTGGAATGGGAGTTGAGTTTTTGGTCCTGAACCACAG
>JBCAZT010000002.1:0-73414 GCA_038532855.1 Pseudomonadota bacterium | reverse complement strand
ATGAGCTGCGATCGGGCGCGCTGGGCGCTTCTATCAAAGTGGGCGAATTTACGACTTTGGCGGATCGTATGGCTTTGCGGATCGAAGGAAGCGAGGATGAAGGACAGCGGCTTCAAGGGATCTTTGCCCGCGTTGCCAATTCCAAAGGCCAGGTTTTGTCGATCAGCGCACGCGAAGGATCTTTCCTAGCGACACAGGATAATCCTGACACGATCATCCTTCGCCTTGCTGAAGGCACTATCGTCCAAGATACAGGCAGCAAAACGCCACGTGTCCTCTCGTTCACTCGGCACGATTTGCCCATTGATCTGCCCGCCATTGAAGAATTTCGAGCGCGTGGGGATGAAACGCGCGAATATATTCTGCCTGAACTGTTACGCATAGGGTGGAGCGCATCGCGAAGTGAGGCTGAACGCGATGCAAGCCAGGCGACTTTCAATTTCCGCATGGTTGAAGTTGTGATGATGCTACTTTTGCCGCTGCTCGCTGTGGCTCTTGCCATCCCGCCAAAACGATCCACCAGCGCGCTTGGTGTGTTTGTGTCAATCGTGATGGTCGTCGCCTACCACAAGATAAACCAATACGGAGAGGACATCGCTGCCTTGGGCCGAATTGATCCGATTGTCGCCCTGTGGGGGCCATTTGTGGTTTTTGCTGCGCTCATTGTGTGGATGTATTACAGGGTCGCTTACGTGCCCGGTGCGCAACCTTTGGGAGCGCTGGAAACAGCTTTTGCCAAACTCACAAAACGGCTTGGAAAGCTGTTTGGGCGGCAACCAGCCAAGCCCGCTCATGGCGCAGTGCCCGCCGATGCTGATCTGGCGCCGGCTGAGTAAAGCGATAAACGAAAATGCAGCTCGACTTTTTCCCATCGCGCACTTTGACGCTTTACCTCGCCAAGATGTTCGTGGTGCGCATTCTGGCTGTGCTGGTTATGCTTGTGCTGGTTCTGATGGCGCTTGATCTGCTGGGGACGAGTGGGAAAATTCTGGCGCCCGATGGCAATGGTCAGGCCGAAATTTTCAAATATGTAAGCCTGCGCGTACCGCAATTGATATCGCGCTTTTTGCCCTATTCGGTGCTGCTGGCGACATTGATCGCGCTTGTTACACTCAATCAAAACAGCGAAGTGGTGGCGATGAAGGCAGCCGGGCTTTCTGCGCATCAGGTTTTATCACCGCTATTGCTGACTGCAGCTTTGATCGCGGTGATCAGCTTTGCTTTTAACGAACGGATCGTAACCCGCGCTAATGCCACTCTGAAAGTTTGGGAAGCGGTGGATTATGGCCCAATCCCAGAAGAAACGGGCACCCGGGCGAATATCTACCTCACGGATGGAACCAATATCCTCACCGCAGGATCATTGGCCGGAAGAGGCGAGGACATCCGCCTCACCAATGTCACATGGTACAGCCGCGCATCTGGCGCGATCATCACGCATCAGGTGCGCGCAAAAAGTGCTGAGTATGCAGGGCCTGGCTGGCGGCTTTCAGACCCCGTGCGCTTTGATGTGGCGAGCGCTGAAACAGAAGAGCTTGAAACCCTTGTGGTTGGCGAGATGCTGACGCCAGAACAAATTGACCTTCAGTCCATCGATCCTGATGCGCAAAGCTTCTTTGAGCTTGGCGAAACGATCGAAGCTTTTGAGGCGGTTGGGCGGCGCACATCTGAAATGAAAGCGAAATGGTGGCACCGATTGGCGGGCCCTCTGTCCGCTTTGCTGATGCCATTACTGGGATCGGTTGCAGCCTTCGGGCTTGCCCGGTCTGGCCAGTTGTTTGTCCGCGCGATTATTGGGATGGCATTGGGGTTTGCGTATTTCGTGGTCGATAACGCCGCACTCGCTATGGGCAGTTTTGGCGGATATCCGCCTTTCCTTGCCGCTTGGGCGCCGTTCTTGTTGTTCTTGCTGGTGGGTGAAACAGTCCTGATCCGGACCGAAGAATGACCGATTGGTCACTGAGGTTGGCAAAGCCTGAAGATGCTGAGCACATGCCAGCCATAGAGGCAGCCGCGGGCACTTTGTTTGAAGGTGTGGAGGGGCTTGCAGGCATTGCTGGCACCCACACACTCCCGATGGACAAGCTCAACCGGTATATCCGCAAAGGGCATTCGCTCGTGGTCCATGTTGCCGAACAGATGGTGGGCTTTCTCGCCAACGAACCTTTCCGCCGCGAACTTCACATCTGGGAAATGGATGTTCATCCCGATTTTCAAAAGCGAGGCATTGGCGCGGGACTGCTAAGGGCGTGTCTGATTGATGCGCGCAACTCGGGATTTCAAGCGGTCACGCTCACCACCTTCCGCGATGTGCCATGGAACGCCCCCTTTTACGCGCGGCTGGGTTTTGAAGAGGTGACCGCGCTCGATGCGCATCCAAGGCTCGCCGGAGAGCTTGCCAATGAAGTCGATGATGGCCTGCCAGCAGATCGCCGCTGCGCGATGATCTGTTTTCTGGACTAGGATCAGGACCCTAGGCTTTGGGCGCGCTTGCGCCCATCGTGCTTTTCGCGATGCGGCCAACGAGGTTCGCCATCCCGGGATGGTTCGCGCCGTCATAGGTTGAGCCCGCGCCCAATTCCTTTTTCAGGCGTCGATGCGCTTCAGGTAGGTCGTGATAGGGCATGGAGGGCATCAGGTGATGCAGCGCATGATAGCGCAGACCCACAGGGGCCCAAACTTCGGCGATTAGACCGGGCGGCGGGACGTTTACGCTATCGAGGAATTGCGCAGTGACGGTCATAGGTTCGCCCTCATTCTCCCAAAGATGCGCCACCAAGGTGCGCAGTTGATTGAGTGTGGCGGTCAGCGACAAAATGATCAGCGCTGTGAGCAAAGGCTGCCAGCCGAAGACTTGCGTGCTAAAAATCAAAGCCCAGGACCAGACGAACACGCCTGCTTCTTGCCATGCAACGCGCCTGCGAAAATCACCTTCAGGCGGCTTGCGGCGGAAATCGGGATTGATTGAAAGCGCAGAAAAACGCTCCCAAGTGAATGTGCGGATTGCAGGGACCAACATCCCTAATGGTACCAAGATCGCCGCGCGGATAATCAGAGCAATCGGCGCGAGCAAAGCCACGAGCACAAATAACGGCAGGCTCCAAGGCTTCATCAAGGCAAGCGGCAGATATTCGGGATCTTCGATAGTGCCGTATTGCGTGCGCTTGTGATGGATCACATGCACGCCTTCATACATAAAACTCGGTGTCAGCAGCGGGATACCGACCAGCAGATTCCACCCAGTGCGAAATCCCGGCAGTGCGTTTTTGTGAATATGCGTGAGTTCATGGATGAACATAAGCGCGCGATACATTGCCAAGGATGCGATCAATCCGGCGGCGATCGACACGGGCAAATTGGTGGACACGATGGCAATCGCAATTCCAGCATAGCCAACACCTGCTGAAATCAGCATGTCAGGCCAATAAAATTGCGCCTTCGCCTCGCCCAAATCTTTCGTCAGGTCGCGCGCGGCGCGCAGCATATCTTTATCGTCAGCCGTCTGAAAATCAGCACGCTTAGCGCGCGGCAATGGTCCGGCGTTTGCTGCGTTTGAAAGGGGTGTATGCATAGTCATAGTATGAAGTTTCGGGCGCTGTGTACGCAAATCCTGTGCAATCGCCAAATTCGTTATGTTGGCAAGAGTGATCGAGTGGCTTGCTTGTCTGGCGCGAGCAGGACAGACATGCCTTGATAATTATCAATACGGGATGAATGGCTTGGAAGACGCTGAAATAATCATTGAAGCTGTAAGCGACAAGAAGGGGCGCGCGCGGTTTGTTGATCTTGGCCGCGAATTTGCGGCGCGCACGCCGCATTCTGTGCCGCAATTGCGCAGCGAGCAATTGGAACTGGTTGATCCAGCGAAAAACCCTCTTTTCGGCCATGCCCGCGCGCAATTGTTTATTGCCCATCGCAGCGGCAGGCCTGTTGGACGTATCTCGGCACAGATTGATGATCTGGCACTAAAGGCTCCGCCCGAACAAGGGTTTGGCCCAGGCACCGGTATTTTCGGCTATTTCGATGCGGAGGATGAAACTGTTGGGCGCGCCTTGATCGGACATGCCGAACAATGGCTAAAATCTGAGGGCATGACGCGGGTTCTTGGCCCGATCTCTTTGGCGATGTGGGAGGAGCCGGGGCTATTGGTGCGCGGGCATGATCATTCCCCGATGATCATGATGGGGCATGACCCGGCCCATTATCAGGCTTGGATCGAAGGCGCAGGCTATGAGCGCGCAAAAACACTCTACACCTATGATCTCGATATCACAGGTGAATTCCCCCCCTTAGTTCAACGGATCGTAAAGTCAGGGGAACGCAACAAGCGGATCAATGTGAGACGGGTCGACAAATCGCGTTGGGATGAAGATGCGGCGATTGTGCTATCGATCTTGAATGATGCCTGGTCAGACAATTGGGGTTTTGTACCCTTTACCCCTGAAGAGGTCGCGTATGCTGGCAAAAAACTAAAGCCGATCATCAAAGAAGAACTCAACATGATTGCAGAAGTTGATGGAAAACCTGTTGCTTTCATGCTGACCTTTCCTGATATCAACGACGCACTCGCTCGGATTAATGGCAAACTGTTTCCGTTCGGCTGGTTCCATCTGCTGCGATGGCTGCGCAATCCGCAAAGGGCGGGGATGCGCGTTCCTTTGATGGGTGTTCTCAAAGAGTTTCAAAACTCCCGGCTTGCCAGCCAGCTTGCCTTTATGATGATCAGCGACATTCGCGATCAAGCGACCGGCACATTCGGCTCCACGCGCGGCGAGATTGGTTGGATCCTTGATGATAACCAAGGGATGGTTGCGATTGCCGATACGATCAAAAGCGAGATCAACCGGGAATATGCCATTTATGAGAAACCACTCGTTTAATGGCCAGCAGGAGCACCAATAGGAAGAAAAAAGGCCTCCACTCATAAGAGCAGAGGCCTTTCGGGATCGTATCACCAGCCGCTTGGACGGGAGGGGGTCTCGGCGGTGATAATTTCATAATGCGCGGGGAAAAAAGCGGTTCCCGGCAAATCATTATTTTTTCTTTGTTTGCATCGAGATCGGATTGAATTGTCTCAAAGCGCATGTCTTATCTCTCGCTTAGGTCTCTTTGAAATCACAAAATTGCGTTGCTCTTGTGCCTCTATTGCGCTGGCATAAGGGTAAAATGCAGGCTAGAGGCGGCGAACAAGACCGGGAGTGCTTATGTCACTGGCTCAACAAGTTGCTGCTAATTTGCCCTATTTGAGGCGATACGCCCGCGCGCTGACGGGTTCTCAAAGCACAGGCGATGCCTTTGTGCAGGCGACATTGGAAGCCGCGCTTGCGGATGACGAACTCAAATCTTCGCTGAATGAGGGGCGGATCCCGCTTTATCGTGCGTTCAACAAAGTGTGGTCCAGCGCCTATCTCGATGTGACTGAAAGTGACAGCACAGCGGGTGAACACGAAGTAGGCGCGCAAAACCGTTTGGGCGCGATCACACCGCTCAATCGTCAGGCTTTGCTGCTGACAACTCTGGAAGATTTCTCCGCTGCTCAAGCTGGTCAAATCATGGGTATGTCGACAGAGCAAGTGGAAGCTTTGGTCGCAGAAGCCGTCGATGAAATTGACCGCGAACAGGCAACGAGCGTTCTCATCATCGAAGATGAGCCGCTTATTTCAATGCAATTGGAAGACCTAGTCTCCTCGCTAGGACATGAAATTTTCGGCACGGCTGCAACGCGCACACAAGCGGTCGAGCTACTGGGTGAAAAGACCCCTGGCTTGGTGCTCGCCGACATCCAATTGGCCGATGGATCATCAGGGCTTGATGCAGTGGATGACATATTGGATATCGCTTCGATGCCGGTCATTTTCATAACAGCCTATCCAGAGCGGTTGCTAACAGGCGACAGACCAGAGCCAACCTATCTCGTCACCAAACCATTTCAGGAACAAACGGTGCGCGCGGCAATCAGTCAGGCTCTGTTCTTCGGTTCCAGCAAACCGATTGATTGATTGATGGCTTAGTCGCTGGCGCGAATTTTAAATTCGCCGGGCTGGCGCACTGGCACCCGCAAGACGCAACGCACGCCTTCGGTGGGAAACTTCAGATCAACTGGGTTCTTCAGCTCATGCGCCACGATCTTCTCGATTAGATCGGTACCAAACCCTCTGACCCTTTCAGGGCTCACAGGCGGGCCATTGCGCTCCACCCATTCCACTTCGGCCAGATCGTCTCTAAGAAGGCTCCATGTGATCGAAACGGTTCCATCAGGAACGCTAAACGCGCCATATTTGGCCGCATTGGTGGCCAATTCGTGCACTGCAAGACCAAATGATAGCGCATCGTTAGGGGCAAGCTCTACGTCTGGTCCATTGACTTCAAGATTGTGATCAGCAGTTGAGCTGAATTGCTTAAGCTCAGCATCAATCACTGATGCGATCGGTGTCGTGCCCCAATCAGTGCCCGTCAGCAAATCATGCGTTGCTGAGAGCGCTTGGATACGGCCTTCGAAACTATCAATGAACTGGTCCAAATCAGACGCTCTGCGGCGCGTTAAAGACAAAATGGAGAGCACATTGGCGAGCGTATTTTTAACCCGGTGATTGAGCTCCCTCGTCAGAGTGGTCCGGATTGAATATTGCTCTTCAAAAAATTGAAGGCGGGTTTGATCCTCGTGGGCCTGTTTGGTCAATAATCTTGCGAGAACCATCAAAAGCCCAGCGACACAAAGCCCGAAAAGCAATGTAAGCATCGAAAGCGGCGCCAGCACCTGTCCTCGATTGGCTTCGATCACCAATTCCAATTGGCGGTTGGCAATCATGACGGGCAGCTCAATTTGGTTGGAGCTGACATCATCAACCGAACGCGCGACCAGCAAATGACGGGTATTTTTGGTCCCATCATAGAGGCGAACCCCGTATTCCTCAGGAGATGCCCTCTCAATTGCCGCATCAAGGAAACGGCCTGCATGAAACGGTGCAAATACAAATCCGGCCAACACCCGGTCATTGACACCACCGCCTGCAACCTGCCGATAAACCGGCATGAAAATGACAAAGCCGGGCGCTTCTTTTGAATCGGTTTGAACAAGGTCAATACGGCCAGAAGCAGTGGGCAGAACGGTTAAAAGAGCCGCCTCCATTGCGTTGGCCCGCACTGGGTCGGAATACAAATCAAAGCCCAGATCCTCAGGCTTATTTGCACCGCTCGGCGAGAAAAAGGTCACGGGTGCGAGGGCCGCTCTTCCCTTGGCGTCAAGCGGGCGGACACTCGCAAACTCAGGCTGATAGGATTGGATGCGAGAGTGAAATGCATCGATTTCATCGCGAGGCACAACTTCTGCCCAACCGATACCCTCCGCTCCGCGATACGTAAGATCAAGCCGAAGTTCAGTGACGAATTGCTGGAATGCTTCCGCCGTAATATCGGTTCGACTTGTCAACAAAGCGGCGCCAGCGCGTAAATAGGAGGAGAAGCTTACGCCTCTGCGTTCAAGGGCAGCGCCAATGGCTTGCCCATAGGCCTCAAGCTGCGCTTGTTCTCGTGCTCTTGCATTGCTTTCTACGGCAAAAACACTAAGCGCGGTGATCGCTGCGACGGCCATAAAAATGGCGACAGGAATCGCACGCGGATAATCAAGCAACCACCGAATTGCGCGATTAGCAAACGAGGATTGCCGCGGTGCATTGGGCGCTGAGGCATCTAACAGAGATGAGCTGCTCGATTCTTCGCCCATTGCGGGTCTCTTTTAACGCCAAATTCTAAGCTAGTATGAACCTGTCTACGCAACCACTCAGTGGACAAACCGTTCCTGCTATACTGCTTCATAATCGTCAATCGAAATGACCAGCAATGCCAATAAGCTCGACTGAACACCCGCAGCAAGCTATGGATGTGTTTATGGGATCAAACGAAAAATCTTCCAACTCTTCGCAGGGCTCGGATTCGCCGAAAGGCAAATCTGATGATCCTGATTGGGCGGCAGGGCTTAAACAGCTCTATGATGCCGTCGTGGAGGAAGACTTGCCAGATGCATTCAAGGATCTTCTGGCTCAGCTTGATGATGCACCGCCAGAGTGCGGCGCAGGCCCAGACGATGGTTCCCCGGCGTGACAGACAGTAAAGCCAGAGACAACACGCCCCCATCGCCGCCAAAGCGCACCGCCAAACAAAAAGCGGACTTTAAACGCGAACTCACCGAAGTTGTCCCGCACCTTCGTGCGTTTGCGCGCGGCCTTTGCGGTCGTCCGGATATGGCAGATGATTTGGTGCAGGAAGCACTGCTCAAAGCGTGGGCTGCGCAGGACCGGTTTCAACCGGGCACATCAATGCGGGCTTGGACATTTGTTATTTTGCGCAACGCCTACCTTACCGATATGCGCCGCAACCGTTTTCGCGGAGAATATGATGAAGGCGTTGCTGAACGCATTCTCACGGCACCAGCGGGGCAAGAAGAGCCGATCCATCTATCCGATATGCACCGCGCTTTGCTGACATTACCCCCAGAACGCCGCGAGGCATTGCTGCTTGTCGGCGCTGGCGGCTTTTCTTACGAAGAGGCCGCGCAGATTTGCGGCTGTGCAGTGGGAACGATTAAAAGCCGGGTCGGACGCGCGCGAGCGACACTCAATTCCATGCTCGCTGAAGGCAGCATTCCGCAGCGCTCTACTGATGATGCGACAGCCCACCGCGCGATTCTGGAAGAATTGGACGAAGTCTCCGCCGGATTTGAAGACACCTCCGGCGACACTTAACCAGCTATTCTTGCGAACGATCCACCGCGCTCGTCACAGCCAAATTCATCGTCACATTGCCAAGCGTGCGCATGATGTCCGGGATCATTTCAACAGCGACAAGCAAGGCGAGCGGTTCAACCGGGACGCCCATAGCAATTGCGATTGGGCCAATGGAAACCACAAAGCTGATCGATCCAGGAAGACTGACAGAACCGACCGAGATGATCACTGCAACGCCAATTCCCACCAGCATCAGCGGGAATGAGACGGTGATGCCAGCCAGTTCCGCGACATACAGCGCGACAGCCAAATTCATCGCCACGCTGGTTGCGCGGAAGATTGCTACCGCCAAAGGCAGCACAAATTCTGCCGTGCTAGGCCGGAGACGCAACCGCGCCGCGCTGTCTAACATCGCAGGAAGGCTCGCAAGCGAGCTTTGAGTGGAAATCGCCACGGCCTGGGAGGGCAGGATCGCTTTGGCGAAACGCCAGGGCGCAACACCGCCCAGCGCCCATGCCAATCCATAGGCCAGCACAAAGATAAATCCGCCCATTGCCGAGACGACCACAATGTAATGAGCCAACGCCGCGAACGCCCCCCCGCCACTGCGCAATCCCACTCCAAAGGCAAGCGCCGCCACGCCAAGAGGGGCAATCCACAAGACCCAGCCAATAATCAGCAGCATCGCATTGGCAAGCGCGTGGAAAAACCCAAGAAGGCTCGCGCTTTGCTGGTCTGGCAAGCGGGAAAGTGCAATCGCAAACAGGGCAAAGAAAATCGTCAGCGGCAACATGGCCGTTTCTGCCGCAGCAGCGATTATATTGGGCGCAACTAAGGATTTGAGAAATTCCAGCGCACCAGGAACTTCCTGCCCCTCTTGCGCACCATCAGCGATAAAGAACGCTGCATCTTTGGGGATCGTGAAGGTTTCCAGCAAAGGCGGCAAAGCCAAAGCAGTGAACAAACCACCGCTGATCGCAACGCCCAACACCAAAAGAATAAACCGCCGTGCTGCCCGACCCGCGCTTGCCGCTTCGATCATTTGGGTAAGGCCAAGCACAAGAAGGCTTGCCACAAGCGGGATAATCGTCATTTGCAGCGCGCGAAGCCACAAGGTACCGATTACCGACACAAGATCGGTCAACCATGCTGGCAAACTCGCATCAGACAAAACAACGCCTGCGCCAAGGCCGAAAATCAAAGCCGCAAAAGTCGCCAATACAGGCAGCTTGATCGTGACCAATTCAAAGCGCGGCTTTGCTCCTTCAGCGCCCATTGTCAATGATCCCTCTTCCATCATTCGTGTCACACTTTTTAGCGTCTTGATAGCCGCAATTGCTCTTCCCTTTGGGCGATAACCGCGCCAGAAGCGCCTGACAATCACAGCATAATTGCCCGCAGGGAGGGCTCACACAAAATGACACGCAAATTCTTTGGCACAGACGGCATAAGAGGCCGCACCAATGATGGCGTTATGACCGCAACCACTGCGATGCGCATGGGACAGGCGGCAGGCAATTACTTTATGCGCGGCGGCCACCGCCACCGCGTTGTAATCGGCAAAGACACGCGGCTTTCTGGCTATATGATGGAAAGCGCGCTGGTCGCAGGCTTCACCAGTGTGGGCATGGATGTGATCATGACAGGTCCACTGCCCACACCTGCAATAGCTTTGCTCACACGGGAGATGCGCGCGGATTTGGGTGTGATGATTTCAGCGAGCCACAACCCTTATGCTGATAATGGCATCAAACTGTTTGGACCCGACGGATTTAAACTGTCCGATGACGTGGAACTAGAAATTGAACGTTTGTTTGAACAAGAGCCCCAACTCGCTGCCCCCGAAGGCATTGGCCGCGCGCGCAGGATTGAAGATTCGCGTGGGCGCTACATCCACGCGGTAAAGCAGTCCCTATCCAGCGAAACGCGGTTCGATGGCCTAAAGGTCGTGGTCGATTGCGCGCATGGCGCGGCCTATCAGGTGGCCCCTTCGGCAATCTGGGAATTGGGCGCGGAAGTCATCACTCTGGGCGTCAATCCAAACGGCACCAATATCAATGACGGCGTCGGCTCCACCGCGATTGAGGCATTGCAAGCCAAAGTCGTCGAAACGGGCGCTCATATCGGAATTGCTCTGGATGGTGATGCAGACCGTCTTATCGTGGTCGACGAAAAGGGGCGCAAAGTTGATGGCGATCAGATCATGGCGCTTATCGCAACGCGTATGAATGAAAAGGGATACCTCAAAGGCGGCGGCGTGGTCGCCACAGTCATGTCCAACCTTGGGCTTGAGCGATATTTGGAAAGCATCGGCCTAACGCTCGAACGCACCAAAGTGGGCGATCGCTATGTGCTCGAACGCATGAAAGAAGGCGGTTTCAATGTGGGCGGCGAACAATCGGGCCATATGATCCTGCTGGATCATGCCACCACGGGAGATGGCACCGTTGCCGCTTTGCGCGTTATCGCCAGCCTTGTGCGAAGCGATAAACCAGCAAGCGAAATCCTGCATCTGTTCGATCCGGTCCCGCAGCTGCTGAAGAACGTGCGCTATTCAGGCGGGAAACCGTTGGAGAATGACGAAGTCAAAAAAGTCATCGCCGATGCGGAAATCAAACTGAAAGGAAAGGGGCGGCTTGTCATTCGTCCATCAGGCACAGAACCAGTCATCCGCGTAATGGCTGAGGGTGATGATCCCGCTCAAGTTGAAGCGGTCGTTGACAGAATTTGCGATGCAGTCCGCGCGGCGGTGTAAGTGGGTAAGGCGACGATAAAAAAACCACCCCGTATTCTTGCCATAGCTGGTTCAGACAGCTCAGGCGGGGCTGGTATTCAGGCCGACATCAAAACGATCACCATGCTGGGCGGTTACGCGATGACCGCAGTGACCAGCGTGACAGCCCAAAACAGTGTTGGGGTCCAGGCCATTGCACCAATGGGCGGCGAAGTTGTTGCCAAGCAAATCGCATCATGCGTGACTGATATCGGGGTGGATGCAATCAAGATCGGTATGCTCCACGATGCAGAGATTATCACCGCCACAGCCGGCGCGCTTGCCCAAGTGGATGATGCGGTGCCGATCATTCTTGATCCTGTAATGATCGCCACATCGGGAGCTGCCTTGATTGCTGACGAAGCGATCGAGACCTTGCGCGAAAAACTGTTTCCGCTCGCAACGCTCATAACCCCCAATCTGCCAGAGCTTGAACATTTGATGCGCCGAACATTGCGCACCACCGATCGGATGGAAGAAGCCGCAGGCGAACTCGCCGATCTGCATGGCTGCGCAGTCCTTGCCAAAGGCGGGCATACCGAAGATTTGCAAATCATCGACACTTTGGTGTTCGAGACCGGCAAGTTTGAACGCTATTCACATGCCCGGATAGACAGCCAGCACACTCATGGCACTGGCTGCACCTTGTCAT
This sequence comes from Pseudomonadota bacterium, assembly GCA_038532855.1. Lineage (GTDB taxonomy): Bacteria > Pseudomonadota > Alphaproteobacteria > Sphingomonadales > Sphingomonadaceae > Erythrobacter. Next base: position 61,266 of record JBCAZT010000002.1, on the reverse strand, counting down.
CGGCCATCGCGACCTTGGTAGCGCACGGCCAACCTCTCGATCATGCGGTAAGCTTGGCACGCAATTTCGTCGTGCGCGCAATTGAAGCAGCGCCCGGCTATGGCGCAGGCAATGGTCCCTTAGGGCATCATGCGGTGCGCAACTTATGATGGAGCCCGTCGTCAGAGTGGATGCGCGCGGTGCTGACCCGTGCAAAGGCACCATACTGATAGATTGGTCCAAGACAATATGGAACGGAGCAATGGTGGCCGGTACTTTAGCGGCTTTTGCATTTGCGACATGGCAGGCAGTGCTTTTGTTTTTAGTGGCGACCTATTTGACCCTATCAATTGGTCACAGTGTCGGAATGCACCGAATGATGATCCATCGCACATTTTCAGCCAAGCCATGGCTGATGCGACTGCTGATTTATATCGGGGCCATCGTTGGCGTATCTGGGCCAAGCGGGATAATCCGCATCCATGACACGCGTGATTGGGCGCAGCGCGAGCCGAACTGCCACGATTTCTTCGCGCACCGGCGGTCTTTACCAGTAGACCTTGCTTGGAATTTGTTCTGCAAATTTGAATTTGAGCGCCCTCCCAAAGTTACAATCGAGAACCATCTGGCAGAGGATCGATTTGTGCGTTGGCTCGATAAGACATGGCGATGGCAACAACTCCCTTTGGCAGCTTTGCTTTACTGGGCTGGCGGGTTGCCGTTCGTCCTATGGGGCATTTGCGCTCGCGTTTTTGTAAGCACCGCTGGGCATTGGACAGTGACCTACTTTTGCCACAACCCCGGGCCAGGCCGGTGGCTGGTGAAAGATGCAGGAATACAAGCATCAAACCTGCCCGGATTGGGCCTGCTCACATATGGTGAGTGCTGGCATAACAATCATCACGCCTTTCCAGAAAGCGCGAAAATTGGGCTTGAGGACAATCAGGCCGATCCGGGTTGGTGGATCATTAATGGCCTAATGAGGCTTGGTCTGGTCTACGATGTAAGGCTACCCCGACGCGTTGCAGATCGAGAAGACCTTATCGAACGCTGACTAGCCTAGCTCTCGAGCTCGTAAAAATCAGCGATATGCGACCAAGCTTCATCCGCCGTTTCGCACCATTGGAATAGGTCGAGGTCTTTCTTTGAGATCGTGCCTTCCTCAGCAATGGCTTCAAAATTGACGACGCGGTTCCAAAAGTCCTTGCCGAAAAGCAGGATCGGGATGGGTTTCATTTTGCCGGTCTGAATAAGAGTAAGCAGCTCGAAAAACTCATCAAAGGTACCAAATCCGCCGGGGAACACGGCAACTGCGCGCGCTCTTAGCAAAAAGTGCATTTTGCGCAGCGCAAAGTAGTGAAAATTGAGGCTGAGATAGGGCGTCACGTACGAATTGGGAGCCTGCTCATGCGGCAGTATGATGTTGAGGCCGATGCTTTCAGCCCCTGCATCGCTTGCCCCGCGATTGGCCGCTTCCATAATTGATGGACCGCCACCAGAGCATACGACAAATTGCCTCTTGCCCTGTTCGATGATGGCTTTTTCAGAAACAAGCCGCGCAAGCTTATACGCCTCTTCGTAGTACTTTGCCTTTTCAGCAAGACGCGCTGCCACTGTTTGCTCGTATTCAGACCCATTCTTTGCAGCATCGATTTTGGCCTGAGCCTCTTCGGGCGAAGGGATGCGGGCCGATCCATACATCACCATGGTTGAACCAACGCGGGCCTCATCCAGCAGCATTTCTGGCTTCAGCAGCTCCAGTTGAAAGCGGACCGGGCGCAATTCATCGCGCAATAAGAAGTCCGTGTCCCTGAAAGCCAGCTTATAGGCAGGATGCTCTGTTTGCGGCGTGCTGGTCGGCGTGTCTTCCAAAAACTGGGTTTCTTCGCCTGCGCGGTAGAATTTGTGATTGGTGAGATCTTTATCAGTCATGCCCCCGCCCTAAAGCCGAGACACACGAGCGGCAAGCAAGTGTGTATTAAAAAGCAAATCTGACACCTGCCTTTACACGAGAACGGCGCTCGAATTGGCCTATCAACTCATCCTCAGACCCAAAAAATGCATCTACGCCAAAGTACAGATCGAAATTGTCACTCAGCCTCCGCTCCATCTCGGCGCGCAACAAATGTCCCTCGCCCGTCCACGAATTGATCGCCTCAATTTTGAGACCAACATCGCCATTGGCAATTTGCTTTTGAATGCGCAGTGATGAGAAGATGTCTGTTTTTGGGCGGACCAGAGTTTGATCGCTTGCAACATGATCTGCGATCACTTGAATGTTGATGAAACTCTCAAACGGCCCATCAATATCTGCACCTATCCCGGCAACAATTTGATCGGCCTTCGTGGATTGGGTCGCAAAGGTTTGATCAAGGACATGAACCGCATCAGGTGTCCACGCGCTGTCCAATCGCAAAACGACATTGCCCGTTTGCCACACCGCTTCCAGCCCGAAAGAATGGGTTCTAGGGTGAAGGATATTGATCGATTGTCCATCAAAGCTGACGATACCATCGCGATCAGGCGCTGATATCGCGGACACTCGCAAATCCAAACTTGATGCCCTGATCGAAGCCCGCGCTGCTACAACCCCATCTTCGAAAAGACGACCGCGATCTTGCCGGATTATCGCCGGAAATTGCCCCACAGGCATAAGCCCACCCAGCAGACGGGGGGCAGTCGGAAAGAAGGTGCTGCCAACTTGCGGAACCTGATTGACTGTCGGGTCAGGCGCGCCGACGATATCGAGATCAAAATCGCCAGCGCGCAATTTCACGCGGGCAGCCCAAATAGGAATACGATCCGGACGCGGTTCGCGCGCTAAAAATTCGGTTCGCCGTTCCGGATTGACTTTGTCCGTGATCCTAATCCCATCAAGCGAACCCCAGGCGACATTTTGTTTGCCCAATATCACATCGACATTGTCAGAACCCAGTTCAACAAATGCTTCCTCGATAGAAACTCTGAAATCATCGCCGCCAATCAGAGGCTCAGAAATGGGCGAAAAACTGCTCGTGGTCCCCAAACCGGTTTCTGACGCAGCGCCTTCTACGCGGAAGGAAAGAACGGCTTCCGCATCATCATCGATGCTTGCCGACCATTTGGGCACCACGAGCAGTGCGCTGCGGGACCAGCCATCTTCATCCACTGCAACCTCGACGTTGCCGGAGGCTTGCACTTGCCCCCAGGCAGCAGTGCAATGGAGGAGAGAACAGACCGCAAGTCCCGCAGACCAAAGCTTCATTTCATCCGGCTCGCGACGCGGTCGAGCAGTTTGGGATCGAACAATTTCCCGGACAATCCACCGCTGCGAGTGAGGTTGGAAATCGTGACGGTGGTTGACCGGCCCGTCCGGCTATTGGCGACAGTGAATTGGGTGGCCATCCAGCTGGAGCCCACTTTCTGCATTTTCTTCACGGAAACCGTTTTCAGCTTGCGTCCGGAAGGATCGGTAAAGCTGATAAAGCGCGGGAAATTGGTCGCCGGATCAATATGCGCAACAAACCCGCCATAGCCCAGCTTCTTTGCCTTAGCCGCGCTTACCGCTTTTCCTTTAAGGATATGGCGGCCGCTTTTGGTTTTGCCGCCATAGGTGAATTTGTAGTCCCCCAACCCGAATTTGAAGCTGTCTTTAACATCGCCATAAGTCAGCTCTGTTCCCATGAAAGAATCCGATTGGCCCGATGATGGGATGCGGCGCGTTCGGCTGGTTGCAGGCAGGTACAACCAGGTTTCATCCGCCGCTTTCGGGCTCTTATGATCGTGGGTGAGGAAAGAGGTTTCACGAATGCTTACAGGTTTTTGGAAGGAGAGGACCATCCGATGCGTTGCGCCCGTCTCCGTCACGGCTAGACGCGCTGTCCGGCGGCGCACCTGCCCTTTCGAATTCTTGGTGGCAAAGCTGATCACCCCGGTGCGCGGATCATTCGAAGGACGCTCTGCAACCTTTTGTGCAAGGCTGGGGCCGTTGGAGGCAGAAGCCATGCTGGCAAGCAGAAAAAGTGGTGCAATGAGTAGTTTACGCATGTTCAAGCCTTTCGAATGATGTGGAAATAGGTTTGGTTTTGGTTTGGCCGATCGCAGCAATCGCCGGGATAATCAGCAGCGCGCCGAACAGGCTGCCAAAGGCTGCAAAAGCGATGAGCAGGCCGAACCAATCAAGCACGGGTGTGCGGCTGAGAATGAGAACAGCAAAGCCAAGGCCAAGGCTGACCGCACTGAAAAAGCACGCGCGCATTACCCCAACATAATGGCCAGACAAAGCGGCAATCAGGTCTTTCTCGCGCCCAAGATGGGAGCGCAATTCTTTGACAAGGTGGATGCCAAAATCGATCCCCAACCCTGCCGCAATCGCAGCGCACATGCTGGTTGCAGGGGCCAGATCAATGCCCGCAATTCCCATAGCAGCATACATCATCACGATGCCGCTCAGCACGGGGAGCAAAGCTACAACCGACCATTTGAAGCTGCGTTGAAGGATGCACGTGGCGATGAATATCAGCGCTACGGCCAGCCCGATATTGGTCGGATGCGTATCGCGCAGCGAATCCATCCAACCTTCATTGACCGGGATCCGCCCGCTGATTTCAGCATTCAAGCCTGTTTCAGCGGACCAGCTATCCAGCACCGAACGAACATCTGCGATTAACGGCTTTGTCTCGCTGTAGCGGCCGCTTGCCAGATAACTGCGTACCAAAGCTTGCGAGCGCTCAAAATCCAATTGATTGGAAAAATCATCGGGATCACCGCTCGCCTCATACAGGAACATATATTGCGCAGGCGCATCTTCGCGCGACGGCAGCGCGCCGCGTGGAGCGCCCACCAAACGTTCATGCATAAGCCCGATAGAATCGACATAGCTGGTCGTCTTGTGGATGCCAGAAAGGCTTTCGATCCGGTTCTGCAAATCTTGAACGGCTGCCACCGAGGACGCTGTTAGAAGTGCTTCTTCCTCGCCTGCGTCAATGACCACATCAAGCACATTGGTTCCGACAAACCGATCTGCCAGCACTTCATCCGCTGTCAAAACGGGATCGCCCGGAGTGAAGTAGTTGGGCCGGGCATAATCGAAGGATACAAAGCTAGCGCCTACAAAAGCAGCGGCGATAATCCCACCAGACAAGGCCAATGAGACCCGAGGCTGGCTCGCGCTCCACAATGCGAGTTTCTTGAGCGCTTTATCGATCACGAAGGTGTCGCGAAGATCTATATGCCCTTCGCCAAGCCGCAATTGAATGATGGGCAGCAAGGTAAGGCTCAAAAGGCAAGCCACCATAGTTCCCAAAGCCGCAAAGAGGCCGAAATGGGCAATCGGCTCCATCGGAGTGCCAAGCGAAAGGCCAATAAATCCGCAAGCCGTTGTCAAGCTTGTAAGGAAAATCGGCATGGCCACTTCCTGCATAGCTTTGACCATGCATTGCTCACGCCCAGCAACTTTGCCCAGGCGCAACTGGCGCTGGTAGGCGAGCGTTAAATGGATGCTATCCGCCACGGCAATCGCCACCAGAACAACCGGAAGCGCGGTGGTGATGAGAAAATAACTGGAGCCGAACATACCAATCGCACCCACGGCGGAAATGGCAGCGCCAGCAATAACAATCAGCGGACCGACAAGCGCCTTCAACCGCCGAAGCGCAAACAACAGAACAAAGACAATAGTGAGGAACGCAGCGGGTATGAAAATGCGCGTATCTTGGGCGATGTGCTCTGCAAGGCTCGCATTCATCGCCGCAACACCTGAGATGTGGACGCTTACGCCATCAGGCGCCAGATTAGTGGCCAGCTCTCGGATAGCGCGCACATCGTCTTCGGCGCGGTTTGGATCGACCACCGGGATGATAACCGAAAACGCATCTTGCTCACTCGAAACCAGCAAATCCTTGTATTGCGGCATCGCCAAATAAAGCTCACGGACGCGTTCTGGTTCGAAACCAAAAGGATCAAGGATCATCGGCGCTTCGAGATCACCTGCCGTATTTGCAAGTATGGCTTTTTCTGATGCGAGGCTGACAACGCCTTCATCAACGCCCTCAATGAAGCCCACCTGATCGGTAAATTCTGCCAAAGCCCGCAAAGTCCGGGCGTTAAAGGCGTCTACGCCTTCCTTTTCGGCAAAGACGACAACGACGGGATCTTCCAATCCAAAAGTCACTTTCGCCTTTTCACGAGCGACAAAAGCGGTGTGATCTTCGCTGACAAAGGCGTCAACCGATGGATCGCGGCTCAGATTGGTAAAACCAAGCGCAAGAAAAATAACCGGTAAAATCGAGACGATCACCGTCAGAACTTTGCGCTTCATAACCAACTCTATGAAGCTGTCAGTAAAACTCTTTGGTGGCCCAAATCCAGAATCGAAAATGGGTGGCCGGTACTGTTCCATTATATGCCCTTCCCCGGCCCCACCGCCCCCTATTTCTGCGTTTAATTCTTCAGTTGACCTGAATTTTCTTAACCACAGACAGCAATGTTCTTTCAGCCGAATGTTGCGAGCAAGTTGACACGAATGTCCGGGATAGGCCGTCGGGTAATCGGCCTGGAACAATCGCAATCAACTTGCTCACCAACATTCACGCATTGCAGGCCGAAACCCGGCCAAATTTTTTCAGGGAAATTGTGTCGGACCCTTACAAGCTTTTGCGATATAGATGTTTTTATATCCGGACCGAGATAAACGGGCCTGTTGGGGAAAGGCATTGATGGCGCTGGCAAGCTATAATGATAATGATCGCGCACTCGCTGAACGTATCATCGCTGAAAACTATGACACTCTGATCGACATTGCGCGTGCAAAACGCAGACGCGCCGATCTGGGCGATACATTGCAAACAAGCGATCTGCTCCACGAATGCTGGTTGAAGCTGGATGGCAAACGGCAATGGAATTCCGAAGAGCACTTCATCCGCGCTGCCGTTTTGGCCATGCGCCATGTCATCATTGACCATCTTCGCCGCCGCAAGGCGGATAAACGCGGCGGAGGATCAAAGGCGGAAACCTTGGATGAGGAACGCGCTTTCCCAGAATTTTCCGAAACACCCGAACAGCTTTTGCAAATCGGGCAGATGATGGAAAAGCTGGAGGCGTCCAATCCGCGTTGGATGCGAATTGTTGATGCGCGCTATTTTGCAGGCATGACCGAAGACGAGGCGGCAGGCGCTTTAAATATCAGCGCGCGAACCGTAAGACGCGAATGGCGCAATGCGCGTGAATGGATTGGAGAACAATTGGGCGTCGCAACCTGATTTTCAGCTCAACGAGCAGACAAGTCTGGAAGCTTCAGCCCATCAGCGCGCAGCTTTTCGTAACGCCAGTTTTTCTCCGCAGAATTGATCTTTTCCGCCAATATTGGGTTATCGGCCGACATCGCGCCAAGAGCCGCCTCAGCCCCTTCTTGCTCAAGCATCAATCGCAGACTGGCGAGCTGATGTCGGACGGATTCGCTGTCTCCTGCTTGGTCCAGCATAGCGCCCGCAGCATCAAACTCGTCCATTCCGGCAAGAAGCTCCGCATAGGCATGGCGAATATCTTTCGTGAGCGGTGCTTCTTCACCTGTGAATTGAACAGAAAGAGGAAGCGCTGTTTCGAAGCTTGATTTTGCAGCCTTCATGTCCCCACGCCGCCATTCGATTTCTGCCCTGTACCATTGGGCACGCGCTAGCTCGCTTGACGCCCCGCGAATTTCGGCGTCCCGGAACACGAAAGCCAACAATTCTTCGGCGCGTTCCAAATCCTCGGAATGAAACAGCTCGTAGGCGATCAGGTTCAGGCGACCGGTGTCTTGCCCAGAAATTTCGCCCAGCTCATCCTTGTCGATGATCTCGACGACGCCCTTCATGGCTTCATAACCACGATCAAAATCGCCGCTTGCCTCATAGAGTTTAGACAATTGGTTTTGCAGGAACATGGTAATGCTGGGATCTTCCTCCCCGGGGATTGTCGCCACCACAACTTGCTGAGCGCGCTCCAGGTCAGCTGGATCGAAAGTCGTTAGAGCCAAATTGGATGCTGTTGCTGCGTGATCAGGAGTGTTTTCATCGAAGGTGCCGGTCATCTGCCGCTCGAGCTGCCGCTCAAGATCGATCGCCTCTTCAGTCCTTCCCGTTCTTCTATACGCAATTGCCAAAAGCTGTTTGCCGTGCAGATGAAACTTTTCAGGACCATAGGCTCCTTGCACCCAATGCTCCATGGCCGTGATACTGTTTGGATAATCATTGCGAAACAGAAAGTGGCGACCCACGGCATAGGATAGGAAGGCAGCTGTATCGCCATCTTTATCGGCCTGCGCCTGCACCTCTTCCAAACGCTCCAGCAACAATGCAGTTAGACGTTCAACATCGTCGCTCTCGCCAAAAATACGCTGCATCAAATCGGCATAAGCGGATGTTGATTGGTTAAAGTAGTTGCTGCGATCAAGCGACCATTGCGTTTCCGCTTTCGCCAAAATCGCCTGATCGCGCTCATCACGCGCGCGGTCTGCCAGAACAAGGCTCACAACCAACCCGCCAATCAGCGAAACAAGCGCAAGCGAACCTAGAGCTGTTTCGAGAGGATTGCGTCGCAGAAAACGCTCAAAGCGATAGGCCGCGCCTCCATCACGAGCAGAAACGGGGCGCTTATCGAGCCAGGCTTGAAAGTCATCGCGCAGGGCATTGGCGCTTTGGTATCTGAGATTAGAGTCTAGGTGGGTTGCTTGGGCCAAGATAGCCGCGAGATCTTTGTCGCCGATCCCAGCTGCACTTATGGTAACACTGCCATCGTTTTTGCGCTCGGGGACATTGCCTGACAACAAGAAATTGGCAACGCACCCAATGGCAAAGATATCAGAGGCGCTGGTCTCAGCCTCGCCTTCGAGCTGTTCAGGGGCGGCAAAGGCAGGCGTGTGAGCTGCGTAAGACGCCTCATTTTCATCGTCTTCCAAAGATACCGAAATGCCAAAATCAACAAGCCGCAATCGTCCCTTTCTATCAATCAGAATGTTGGAAGGTTTGATGTCGCGGTGCAGAATCATACGCGCATGGGCATGATTAAGAGCCCCGCACAATTCGCACAATTGCTCTATAATCGCACGCCTCGATGGCTTTTCTGCCTCAGCCCAATCATCGATTGTCTCACCATCAACCAGTTCCATGACAAGAAATGGCCGGTCTTTCGCATCGCTTCCGCCATCAATAATCCGCGCGATGGAGGGATGGTCGAGCAATGCAAGTGCTTGCCGCTCTTTGTCGAACCTATCCCGGCGATGGGAACCGCCCGGCGCCATGAGTTTCAAAGCAGCGCTTTGCGTAAACAGTCCATCTGCGCGCTCTGCTGAATAGACCGCGCTCATCGCGCCCGTGCCCAGTTCATTTACAATGCGCCAATTGCCAACGATTTCCCCGCTTTCAGCAGAGGCCAAGAAACCCGCATCCGGCGCGGATGTTGCCATGAAACCTTTGTCGCTTTTGCCCATGCCTGCTCCCCCCTCGCGCTGACTAGACTGCACGGCAATCTGCCGCGATCAGGGGCGCAACACAAGATCAGGAATTTACTAGGGTCAGGACCCATTAATCCCACCATCGAGGTTTGAAGCAAAATGGCTGAGTGCGAGGAGCAAAGGTGCAGGAAGACCGGCGGTCTTTCAAACCTTTGCGACGCTGCGATCAGCCATTTTGGTCAAATCCTCAAAAGGACACCGGAATGACTTCCATCTCGACCAAAAGCACGCTTGGCAAAGGCATCCAGCCTTACCCGCGCGCGCTTTCGCCCGATATGTTCGTCATTCCGATGCCTCGAAGGTGGGATTAATGAGTCCTGACCCTGGGGATCACAGCGCGTTTCAGCACCCTCCGTTCGGCCTGAAACTCAGTAATGAGTTATTATTTTGGTTCTATTTCAATACTTTTATATCTACAAAGCAGTACAGAATTTGGATTTGAAGATCCAACCAAGGAAAAGAATTAAGAAATAGACACTTCCAATTTCTCATTCATTTAGTTAACTGCTCAACATGATTGAAACCGCTTCACCAAATATGATCGATCCCCTCGATGGCGTTCGCCAAGATGCGTTTTCTATGCTGGGTTCTCTTTCAGATCGCCAGACCGAAGTCCTTGAGTTGAAATCGCGGCGTCCTACTCCTTCGAATAAAGAAATTGCTCGCATGGTTTCGGGCGAGCCTATTTCCGCCAGCATGGTCGAGAAGCACCTGACGCGTGCCAAGATTAAGATGGGTGCACTCAGCATCGATGATGCGGTTGTCGAATTCATCATGGCGCGCGCCCTTGTGGGAGACCCCACGTGGGGTCCTGGAGACCTCGAACTGGGCGAAGCTGTCATCCAAAAACTGTCTCGGTCACTGCCGGCCGAGGTCAGTCCTGAATTCTACACCTCAGAAGAATTCAAAGGATTCGTGAGAGATCTCCGGTCGACAGGCCCGAAGGCTTGGGATGCAAAATACGGACGATCATGGCGCGTTGTGCCCATCGTCCTGATTGCCGCTATCACGCTGGTTTTGGCCGGCAGTTCGCTTGTTTTGGCCAATGCTCTTGATGCGAGGCAAACCGTGGAGCCTTCGTAACCTTAACTGGAGACGAAGACATGGAACTAAACCAAACCGTTCAGCATATGAGTGATGAATTCCACGCGCTTACTGACAGTCTAGACAGCTTGATCGAATCGCTTTCGCTGCAGCTTGCCAACGCAACACAAGTTCGCCGCGAGACTTGCCTGACAGGTGTTGAAAGCCAGCGGACAATCGCCCACCTCACAGAGGCGCTCTCCCGCGCAACTGAAACGCGTAAAAGCATCACGCTGGCACATAGTTCGGCTGAAAAGGATGCGAAAAAGACGGAAGCCCTCTGGGATTGCCCAGAAGCACGCATTATCGCTCCAAATCTGCGCGCTGTGGGTTAATTTTTTTGTCTCTTCCCGACTTCACCCACCCAGCTATTGCTGTATTTTATTCTATTTTCGGTGCGGCAGTAGCGCTGGGCTGGGTGTTGGGCGGGAAACCTGAACGGTGCGGCGCTCTCACTCTTGCATCAATCTTTTCTGTCCAGCTCATTCTCTATTCCACGATCTCTGATCCAACGTTTGATGAAATCGATTTTGTTGGAGTGATTACAGATGCCATTGGCCTGCTTGGCTTCACGGCGATAGCTCTAAGCGCAAACAGAATATGGCCCCTGTTCGCCGCTGCTATGCAACTGATAGCGGTCTTAGCCCACCTGACCCATGGTTTCCGCCCCATGCTTGGCCAGTCCTACGTCGATTTCGAAGCCTACCCAACGGCCTTTGTTACACTGTGCGTTATAGGAGGCGTAGCCATGCACCGTTATCGGCTAAAAAAATACGGCCACGACCGCGATTGGGTGCCTTTCAAAAAATATCAAGAGTACCGCGCATTAGCACAGGAAACAGAGCAGTTTTGACTATCTGCCCCAAGCGGATTTCTTTCTCGATTGACGCTGCATGCCCGGCCATTAACCCTAACCCAGCGTCCAACTTGCTCTAACCCGCGCCTTCGTTTAGTTTAGTCGCTAGGTGCACAGGCAAAGCAGCCTGCGTGATAATTGAAGGCAATATGTATGGCGGAGACGCATCCGCCGGACGCAAATAGAGGCGCTGGTAAAAAAAGGGGCAAGAAGTCCGGGAATGTAGCTGATTTTCGCTACAAACGCCCTAGCCAGCCAAAACGAGCGCAATCCAAGCGCCGCAAGGGCAATCGCGCAAATGGTGGCGGTGGTCGTACTTCCAATGCGGCAACGCGCGCGCCTTCTATCGAAAAGGCGCAGCCAACAGCGCATAAAGCCAAGCAGCACAACCCTAACGAGGCCTACGCCGCACTTGATCTTGGCACCAATAATTGCCGCCTATTGATCGCACGCCCATCGGGTAAAGATTTTACTGTCATTGATGCTTTTAGCCGAGTGGTCAAACTGGGCGAGGATTTGGCGACCACAGGCAAGTTGTCGGATGAAGCAATGGACCGCGCGATGAGCGCTTTGTCGGTTTGCGCTGACAAATTGCGCAGGCGCAAAGTGCGTTTGGCGCGATCCGTGGCGACCGAGGCCTGTCGCAGAGCCAGCAATGGTGAGGCCTTTATCGAGCGTGTTAAACGCGAAACCGGTATTGTCCTCGATATTATCAGCGCGGGCGAAGAGGCGCGGCTGGCTGTCTTGGGCTGCCATATTCTGCTCGAAGCTGGCAATGGTCCGGCGGTTATATTCGATATCGGCGGAGGATCTACCGAACTCGTCTTGTTAGAGCCCGGCGGCAAAGTCCCGCGCATTATTGATTGGCAGAGCGTGCCATGGGGCGTGGTCTCATTAACCGACACTGTGGCGCGCAATGGGGACGGGCGCGATGCGCGATTGGCGCGTTATGCCAAAATGCGCGAATTGGTTTCAGAAAGCTTTGCTCCGTTTGCGGAACGCATTGCTGATGCAGCCGCGCATCCGGATATAAGACTTCTGGGTACAAGCGGCACCGTCACCACATTGGCGAGCCTGCATCTGGAATTGCCCCATTACGACCGCAAGGCCGTTGATGGTCTGATTGTCCCATCAACTTCGATGCGCGACATTAGCGCTGATCTTGCTGGCATGTCAGCTGAGAAGCGCAGCACACTGCCTTGCATTGGCTCAGATCGAGCCGATTTGGTTGTGGCGGGCTGCGCCATCTTGGAGAGCATTCTGGACCTGTGGCCAGCAGAGCGGCTGGGCGTTGCGGATCGCGGCATTCGTGAGGGTATTTTGCGCAGCCTAATGGCGTCGGAACGCCAGAGCGAAAGATCTTTGAAGGCGCTTGAGCAATTGCGCTCACAAAAGGGCGAGGGATAAGGCGATGAGCCGGTCTGGTCGCAATCCTGATCGCCGCGTTAAAACGGCGAAGAAACGCACAGCCTCTTCCACACGTTGGTTAGAGCGGCAGTTGAATGACCCCTATGTCAAACAAGCAAAAGCGGACGGATATCGCAGCCGCGCTGCTTACAAATTGATCGAGCTCGATGAGAAATTCAGCCTCATCATAGGCGCGCAGCGCGTCGTTGATTTGGGCATAGCGCCGGGCGGATGGGCGCAGGTTGTGCGCAAGAAAGCGCCGAAAGCCAGCGTCGTTGGGATCGATCTTTTGCCCACAGAGCCGATTGAGGGCGTGACTATTTTCGAAATGGATTTTCTGGATGATGCCGCACCACAAAAACTGGAAGAGGCATTGGATGGCGCGCCCGATCTGATCTTGTCAGATATGGCGGCGAACACGGTCGGTCACAAACAAACCGATCACCTGCGCACCATGGGCCTCGTTGAAGCAGCCGCCTGGTTTGCGGCCGAGACATTAAGCGAAGGCGGCGCGTTTGTAGCTAAAGTTCTTGCCGGTGGTACGGATAAAGATTTGCTAACCCTGCTCAAGCAGCATTTCAAATCGGTCAAGCACGCAAAACCACCCGCAAGCCGCAAAGGCTCATCAGAGTGGTATGTGATTGCTCAGGGCTTCAAGGGCAAAACCAAGTAGTTCAGCTGGCCCAGATCAGATTACTCAGCTGCAGCGGTTTCTTCGGATGTTTCTTCGGCTGCGTTCTGTGCATCTTCGGCTGCTTCCACCGCGTCAGCGTTTGCTTCAGCCTCTGCATCGGCGACGTCATCGGTTTCCGCGGCAGCTGCAACAAAATCAGGCACCGGCAAACTAGACCCCTGTGAATTCATATAAAGCGCCACAGCAGCACGATCTTCGACTTTAGAAAGTCCGGCAAAGCCCATCTTAGTTCCGTCCATATAGCGCTTAGGAGATTTGAGCCATTGGTTCATTTCTTCCCAGCCCCAATTGCCGCCAAAACCAGCCATCGCGTCTGAATATTGATAACCGGCTTTCTTGCCGACCGCTGCACCCATGATTCCGTGAAGGTTGGGCCCGATGCCGTTTGCACCGCCCGCATCGATCGAATGGCAGCTGGAACATTTGGCATAAACTTTTTCGCCTGCGGAAATATCGACAGAAGCCATGTTCAAAGCCTCTTCCATACTCATTTCAGCAGCGACGGCGCCGCCTTCTTCTTCGACGCCTTCGATAACGTAACCCAATTGCTCTGGGCGTTCAGGCGAAGAGCCATGAAAATACATTTCGCTCAGCACCGACAGGCCCAGCCCGACAATGCCAGCAAACAGGACCCAGCCCGCTGCCGTGTTGAACAAATCGCCTTGGTCTGCTTTCGCGTCCGGCGTGCTTTTTGATGTGGTTTCGTTAGTCATCCCGAGCGCCCCATAATCGTGCGTTTCGTGCTGCGCAAGACCTATAGGGGCATCACGCATTGCACGAATTGCAATTCGTCAACATTTCGCGCCTTTTGCACACTTGCTGTTAGGAGCGCTGGGCATTAGCACGCCCTCTAGTCATGCGATCATTTCCTGCACCCGCTTTGCCGATTGTCGATGCTCTTCGCGCCGAGGCCGCAACGAATCCAGCGCGAGCGATAGCTTTCCAAGGATCACCCGGAGCCAATTCCCACTACGCTGCTATGCATGCGCTTGATGACGCGCTGCCTCTACCCTGCTTTAGCTTCGCCGACGCTTTAGAGGCTGTAAAAGATGGCCGAGCGGGCCAAGCCATCATACCGATTGAAAATTCTCAAAATGGGCGCGTTGCCGATATACACTTCTTGCTGCCTGAAAGCGGTCTTTCGATCACGGGTGAGTATTTCATGCCAATTCATCATGCATTGATGGGCATTGGTACTGGACCATTCGAGGCGGCTTACAGCCATCCACAAGCTCTCGGCCAATCGCGCATGTATTTGCGGAAAAAGGGCATTGTCCCGCTCAGCTACGCTGACACCGCGGGCGCTGCCGCTTTCGTTGCGGAAAGCAAAGACCCCACCATCGCGGCCATTGCTCCAGCTATCGCAGCGGAGCATTATGGCCTGACCATCGTCGATGAAAACGTAGAAGACAGCGCCGATAACATGACGCGCTTCGTCATCCTTGCAGATCAGCCTGCATTTCTTACCCATGATGCCGATGTCGCAGCGATGACGACATTCATCTTTGAAGTGCGCAATATTCCTGCCGCTCTTT
This sequence comes from Pseudomonadota bacterium, assembly GCA_038532855.1. GTDB lineage: Bacteria > Pseudomonadota > Alphaproteobacteria > Sphingomonadales > Sphingomonadaceae > Erythrobacter. The sequence continues at coordinate 46,243 of JBCAZT010000002.1, read as the reverse complement.
ATAAAGCGCTGGGCGGATTTGCGACCAATGGCGTGAACATGACGAAGCTCGAAAGCTACCAGAAAGGCACCAGCTTTTCAGCGACGCAATTCTATGCCGATATTATTGGCGCTCCGGGCGACCCGGCGGTCGACCGTGCTTTGGAGGAATGCTCTTTTTATTCCAAGCAATTGCGCATCCTTGGCACGTATCCGATGGCACGAAGACGCGGATAGTGCTTAGCGCCTGCAATAAAGGTGAACAATTCCATACTATTCGCAAACCTAACCTGTTGCGCATGCCGTGTTGCCGTGCCACGAAGCAACTCGAATGACTTTCGCGGTACAACCGACTTTTGAAGACAACCAAGATGCGGCTCAATCCGCTCAGCCTATCCCTTCTGAAACACTGGAGGAAAGCTGGGATGGGTTGCGCAATGATGGTGATATTCAATTTGAACCAATTGAAATTCCGCCCATTCCCCCTCGCGAACCGTCTGCTTTTGAACGCTGGCTCGAAAGCGTTTTTGATTGGCTGGGCGATTTGTTCGCGCCGATTGGAACGGCACTCGCCAATTCCTGGTGGTTTCTTCAATGGGTTTTGCTCGCACTGCTGATCGCCTTCATCCTGTATTTGATCGTGCGCATGTATGGGCCTTTGGCGCCGGGCAAGAACGCCAAGGGTGAGGAAGAAGATATCCCCCAATGGCAGCCTGATAGGCAGGAAAGCCTTGCCCTTTTGGAAGATGCAGACCGGCTGGCAGCCGAAGGCAAATTTGATGAAGCAACCCATCTACTGCTTAAACGCAGCGTTGGGCAGATCGCGAGGGCGAGGCCAGACTGGGTGGAACCATCAAGCACTGCGCGCGAGTTGGCCGCGCTAAAATCGCTTCCCGATGCCGCACGCAAAGCCTTTGGCACCATTGCAGAACGGGTTGAGCGAAGCCTTTTCGCCCTGCGATCTCTCGACCGATCTGATTGGGAGACCGCGCGCGCGGCCTATGCCGAATTTGCGCTCGCCAAAATTGAGGGACGCCTGATCCAAAGAGGTGCCGTATGAGCGAAACTGATGCCCTCACCACTGCGCAATCAGGCCGAGGGGGATCGCCTTTTGGCAAAGCCACTCTTTTGTTCGTATTGCTCGTTGGCTTTGCTGCCTTCTTTGCGCTTTTGTACTTTCTGTCAGGCGGAGACGATGGAAGCCGTGACAACAATGGCGCAGCCCATGCAGCTTCAACTGGGTTGAACGGTTACGCGGGCCTGGTCCGTCTGCTCGAAAATGAAGGGTACGATGTCACCACATCCCGCTCCCCGAGCGGTCTTGAGACCAACGACCTTCTGATCCTCACGCCGCCCAGCTACATGGATCCTGATGATATTGCGGACATATTGTGGGACCGCGAATACACTGGTCCTACACTCGTGATATTGCCAAAGTGGTTTGCACGGCTGCCCCCGCGCAACTTGCCTGACGAAGTGGCAGAGGAATTCAAGCGCGGCTGGGTGCAATTGGGCGATGGATTCCCGGTGGACTGGAGCAGAGACCTCCCCAACCCCTTCTCTTTTGAGCACAAGATTGAGCAGCTTGAAGAAGATGAAGAACCCGGCTGGGACGGCTTTGGTCTATCAGGCGAGCTTCCCACACGCACTATCGCTTATGCCGAAACCGGTGACACGTTTGAGCCGCTTGTGACCGATGCGGCGGGTCATGTTCTCGCCATGAATGTGCTGGGTGAAGAAGACAGCGATTATTACAACGATGCCCAATGGACCATTTTTGTAGTCGAACCCGATTTGATGAACAATTACGGGCTGGCAGATGAAACGCGGGCGGCTGCCGCGCTCGCGCTGGTTCAAGAAGCGGGATATGGGCCGGATACAAACATCACATTTGATCTGACGCTGAACGGTTTCGGCGGGACCACCAATCTTCTAACGTTAGCATTCCGGCCTCCATTCTTGGCCGCCACGTTGTGCCTGATCCTTGCGATGTTCATTGTCGGATGGCGCGCATTCCTCCGCTTTGGACCTGCTGCTGCCAGCGGGCCTGACATTGCGTTTGGGAAGAAACGTCTTGTTGGCAATGGCGCAGGGCTGATCGTTCGAGCGGGCCGTTTGCGTCTTTTGGCTGAACCTTACGCGAACTTGTCTGCCAACCGCGTTGCGAAAGCCATGGGCCTTCAAAAACCTGACCCCGAAGCGATTGATGCAGCCATGCAATCACGCTTCCCGCAAGAAGAACCGTTTACCCACCGCGCCGCCAAACTGCGCAGCGCAACGAGCGCTGGCGACATTGTGCGCGCGGCGAAATCATTGACCGATTTGGTCACAACAATTGAAGATACAAAGAGCAATAAGGGGAAACCTGCGACATGAGTATGAGCCTAGAAGATCTACGCGCGCTAGCGGACAGCATCCGCGCCGAAGTCGCAAAGGCGATTGTCGGGCAGGAAGAGATTATCGATCAATTGCTCGTCGCTATGGTCAGCGAAGGACACGTGCTTTTGGAAGGCCCTCCGGGAACTGCCAAGACGTTTCTCGCCAATGCGTTTTCAACCGCGCTTGGCCTCGATTTCGGACGCATCCAATTCACGCCTGATCTGCTGCCCGGAGATATTCTGGGATCGAATTTGTTCAACTTTCAGACCAGCCAATTCACGCTGACGCGCGGGCCCATATTTTGCGAATTGCTTTTGGCAGATGAAATCAACCGCACCCCGCCCAAAACGCAGGCTGCTTTGCTAGAGGCAATGCAGGAACGCCGCGTCACCTTGGATGGCGAAACCCACCAATTGCCTGAGAGGTTTATGGTGGTGGCAACCCAGAACCCCATCGAGAACCAAGGTGTCTACCCGCTTCCTGAAGCGCAACTGGACCGGTTCCTGTTTAAACTGCTTGTTCCCTACCCTGACGAAGCGGAAGAAGTGCGCATTGTCACCAGCTTTGGATCGCGGCAAGGGCCCCAGCGGCCAGCGGATTTGGGAGTTACAGCGGTCGCAGATGCCGCAAAATTGGTCGCTGCCAGCGGCGCGCTTGATCACGTGACAGTGGCTGAAGAGATCACGCAATATGTCGTCCGCCTCGTTCGCGCGACGCGAGAACATGCTGAGCTTTCTGTGGGCGCCAGCCCGCGCGCTGCTGTCCTTTTGGCCAATGCTGCGCGGGCACGCGCTGCGCTCGAGGGGCGCGCTTATATCATTCCTGATGATGTTAAAGCTTTGGCCGTGCCCGTCCTGCGCCACCGCCTAACGCTCAGCCCAGCTGCCGAAATCGAAGGCCGCGATATCGAAGCTTTGGTGGCCGAACTCGTCGAAAGCACAGAGGCACCTCGATAAAGCCAATGGCGCTGTCACGCCCCGCATTTCTGGCGAATTTGCCCCCCGTGCCTGTCGTCCCGACAGAGCGTTCGGCATGGGTGATTGCAGGCTTTGCACCTGTCGCGGTTATTATTGCGGCCACCGCGCCGCAATTGTGGCTGATCGCACCGATTGCAGCTGTTGCCCTGTTTGTGCTGATCTTGCTCGATGCGACCATGGCGGGCGCTGTTGAGCAATGGGATGTGGGCGCACCAAACGATACAGAAGTGGGCCAATCAACGCCTGTGACAGTGACAGCCCACTTTAAAAGAGGATCACGCGCTGTTGTTCGCGCTGCTTTGGAATTTGACCCCCGCCTAGGAATGGCAGGCAGAGCCGCATTTGCCTTGCAATCGGACCGATTCGACAACGGACACACCGGCAACGTTGAGTTAAAACCGAAACGGCGCGGCACTGCCAATGTAACACGCGCTTGGCTGCGTTGGGCCGGGCCATTGGGGCTTGGCGCTCGCACGACCCATAGAACGCTCGACACTGAAATCCGCATATGGCCTGATTTGTCGCCGGTCCGCAGCAAAGAGCTTCAAACATTCCTTCGCGATGCCCAAACCGGCCTTATTGCGCGGCGTATCAGAGGCGAAGGCACCCAGTTTGAATCGCTAACCGAATACGAACCAGGCATGGATCGCCGCCGGATCGATTGGAAAGCCAGCGCGCGGCATGTCCACCTTTATGCGCGCGAAAATGAAAGTGAGCGCAACAATCAGATCGTGTTCGCATTCGATTGCGGCCAAGCCATGTGCGAGCCCGCTGACGGAATGCCGCGCATTGACCGGGCTGTTACCGCAGCGCTGACCTGCGCGTTTGTAGCGCTCAAAAGCTCTGACAAAGTATCGCTGTTTGGTTTTGCGCAGCGCCCCCAAATTATGACACCTTTCGTCAGCGATGCGCGCGCGTTTCACCGGTTGCAAAGCGCGGCGGCAGGCCTCGATTATGAAGCGACAGAGCCCAATTTCACTCTCGCTCTTGCCACTCTTACAGCCAAACTTCAGAGGCGATCGTTGATTGTCCTGTTTTCCGATTTCACTGATCCCACAGCCGCTGAACTGATGATTGAGAGCATTGGCAGGCTGGTCGACAAACATCTGGTTCTGTTCGTGACCATCGCAGACAGCGAGCTTGAAGAGATCATCGAAGAAGAACCCGGCGATATCGCGACGATGGCGCGCAGCGTCACTGCTGACACACTAGCCACCCAGCGTTCCATCGTGCTGCAACGCCTGCGCCGTATGGGCGTCGATGTGATTGAGGCGCCATGGAACCAGATCGGCTATCAGCTGATTGATCGCTATTTTGAAATCAAAAACTCGGAGGCAATCGGATGATTGAGCCTGCGACCAAAAACCCTGATGCGGTGCCGGGCGCTCCCCTGCCCGAAAAAGAACCCAATTCTGCGACGCCCGCAAAGTCTAAAGGCCGGTTTGCGAGCCTCTTTGGCAAAAGCGAAATCGCAGCGCCCGCCGATATCGAAAGCGCCGCTTTGCGTTCGGACAGGTTCAGGCTTGAACGCGAGGGCGATTGGCGCAGGCTTGAAGATATTGTCCAGCGCATGGAACGCGGCGGATTGCGGCGCATAGATGATGACGATTTGCTCGCTCTACCCACACTCTATCGCACGGCCGCATCCAGCCTTTCTGTGGCGCGAGAGACTTCGCTCGATTCTGCAACACTCAGCTATCTAGAAAGCCTCGTCCAGCGCGCTTGGTTTCAGGTCTATGGCCCTCGCAAAGGGTTATTTGGATGGCTTAGAGAATTCTTTTTCGGCGGATGGAGCTGGGCTGTGCGCGGCATATGGCTGGAATCGTGCATTGCGCTGTTTGTGATGGTGGCAGGCACTCTCGTTGGCTGGCTGCTCGTCGTGCGCGATGAGGAATGGTATTACCGCCTTGTCCCTTCCAACTTCCTTGATGCGCGTGTTCCCGGTGCCAGCCGCGAGGCGCTCGCTGAAACACTGGCAGTGGAGCAAGATGCAGGGGGGCTATCGGTCTTTGCTGCCAGCCTTTTCAGCAACAATGCAGGCGTTTGCATTCTCGCCTTCGCGTTGGGATTTGCATTCGGCATTCCGACCTTATTGCTGTTGATCTACAATCTCGCTTTGTTGGGCGCGATGATGTGGCTGTTTGCAGGCCAAGGGCTGGAGGTTGAATTTGCCGCATGGCTCAGCGTTCATGGGACGACTGAGCTGTTTGGCATCTTGTTATCAGGCGCTGCTGGGCTTCACATTGGCCGTTCAATGGCATTTCCTGGCGATCGCAGTGTGCTTCAGGCTGCGTCTGAAGCCGGGCGTCGCGGTGCAGTTGTGATGGTGGGCGTTGTGCTGATGATGGTAGCTGCCGCTTTGCTCGAGGCGTTCCCGCGCCAATTGGTTGATGGGGCACAAAACCGCTTTTTGATCGGCGGGATGATGCTCGCTTTCTGGCTTGCCTATTTCTACCTTTACCGCCCTCGCCCTGTGGGAGTGAGCGGATGAGCACGAGCGCTGCGATTGCAAACGGCACACCAGCCAACAAAAGAGAGCGCACACTCATCACGCCGGAAGGGATCGCTGTGCCGATGGTTGTCGCCTCGCGCGGGTCGCGTGCTGGGGCGCTGATCTTAGATTTCTTGATCCTCATGCTGGCGCTTATCTTGGCCATTTGGATCATTAGCTGGATTGCAGGCGGGCTGTTTGACACAGGCGTTATCGCCGATGATGCAGAGGCCTCCAATGCCCGCGAATTTTTGGCAGTCATGGCGATTATTTCAGGATTTGTCGCTTGGTATGGATATTTCTTAGCGCAGGAATTGGGGCCACGCGGTGCCACCTTGGGCAAGCGCGCTGTCGGGATCAGGGTCGCAGCCCATGGAGGGGCAAGGCTGACACCAGAAGCGGTGATCGCGCGCAACCTGCTTCGCGATATCGAGATATTCTACCCGCTCGTTTTTTTGCTGACACTGGCAGTCATGAGTTCCGTTGAACAGGATTTGGGCGGCGCGATTTGGGCGGCGACGATTTGGTTCTTAATCTTCTTGCTGTTTCCCTTCTTCAACAAAGATGCCCTGCGAGCCGGCGATGTTATTGCTGGTACATGGGTGGTTGAAGCCCCGCGAACCAAGCTCGCTGACACGCTTTCCACCCAAGGTGCGGCCAAAGGCACAAGCGCGGTAACCGGTGTTCGCTATGACTTTGGCGATGAAGAATTGTCGATCTATGGCGAACGCGAATTGCAGACCTTGGAACGGATGCTTCGCGAGGCCGAACCAGAAGCGTTATCTGCGGTGCATGAAACAATTTGCCGCAAAATCGGTTGGGACCCGGGCGCTGGCGATGAACGCGCATTCCTAGAATCCTTTTACGCGCAATTGCGGGCCAAGCTCGAAGGGGACATGCGCTTTGGCAAAAGAAAGGCCGATAAGTTTTCATGACCCGCACGCCAAATTTCACACGCCGCGCAGCGATTGGATCAGGCTTCGCGCTTGGCCTGTCCGGTTGCCTCCCGCCTGATCAGAGCCCCTTGGGAAGGCTCCAGTCGCGGTTGCGGATTATTGAAGCTAATGCAGGCGGGACACTGGGCGCAGAAGTGTTCGACCCGCAAAGCGGCCTATCGATCGGGCTTAACCGGACAATGCGCTTTGGCCATTGCTCTTCATTCAAATTGTCCCTCGCTGCCAAGGTGTTGAGCAGCCATGCAAACGGCGAAATCGATGGCAACCGCATCGTGCGCTGGAGCGAGGATGAACTGGTGTTTTTCTCACCCTATACAAAAGAGCGCGTCGTAGAAGGGGCAAGCATGCTCGATCTGGCGCGGGCAACGCAGGTCACATCTGACAACACCGCAGCCAATGTTCTGTTGCGCGAGTTCGGCGGGCCAGCGGCACTTACGGGCTTTTGGCGTTCTATTGGTGATGATGTGAGCCGGATTGATCGGTTGGAGCCATCACTCAACAATGTCCCCATAACCGAAGTGCGCGATACGACCACGCCAACGGCAATGGCGCGAACGGTGGCGAAACTGGTTTATGGCGATGTTCTGCCGGAAGCCCAGCGGGCAACGTTAAGGCAATGGATGATCGATACGAACACGGGCAAAAACCGTGTGCGCGCAGGCCTTGAAGAAGGCTGGATTGGGGGTGACAAAACGGGCACCGCCTTCATTCCGGGCGCAGGCAGCATCTATGTCGACATTGGTTTTGCAGAAGCCCCACCCAAAGGGGACACACCAAGAGCGCCTGTCACCTTTGCCACCTATTACAGAACGCGTGAAACGCACGACAATCTTGATCCCGCATCAGAGGCAGTGTTGGAACAAGTCGGTAAAGTCATCACCGATTTTGTCCTTGGCGATTATCGCTGGTCCAAGATCAATCCGTTCTAACGATCGACTGAGCGTAAAGGCGCGGTCTATTCCTCATCGAATATCGCGACCTCGCTAACGCCTTCACTCGTCGCGCGGCCCCGGTACATGCCCGGTGTGTTAAAGCTGTAAAGCGCATCGCCATTGCGAGTGACAAGAATGATACCGCCATCCCCACCAAGCTCTTTCACCTCTTCCATCACTGCATCAGCTGCAAATTGCGTCATTGCGACGATTTCTTGCCGGGGCACATCGCCGGGTCCCATGCGCAAGTAATTGGAGCCTTCTAGCATGCGCAACCGGGTGCATATCTCCTGCGCGACCCCAACACGGATGAAATATTCGCCCCAGCCTGTCGCAGAAACCGCACAGCTGCGATTGTCAGCATAGGTGCCCGCGCCAATGACCGGGCTATCGCCAATCCGGCCCCAGCGTTTGCCTGTCATCCCGCCGGTGGATGTGCCAGCTGCAAGATTACCATCCTGATCCATAGCGACAGCGCCAACAGTCCCGAATTTCAAATCCACATCAAGCGATGACAGCGCTCTGGCTTTCATGCGTTCGAGCGATTTCTTGCGTCCCTCGGTTGCGAACCATTGTGGCGGTGCGGTTTCCAATCCCTTGTCGCCTGCAAATTGTTCTGCGCCAGCGCCGCTTAGGAAAACATGCGGGCTGTCTGTTCGTACGGAGTCAGCCAGAAGGATCGGGTTCTTGATCGATTTGACGCCCGAAACCGCCCCTGCGCTGCGATCACGGCCATCCATAATCGAGGCATCCAGCTCGTTTTCGCCCTCCCAAGTGAAGACCGCGCCGCGCCCTGCATTGAACAGCGGATTGTCTTCCATTGGAACAATCGCGGCTTTGACCGCATCCATTGCGCTTCCGCCATCAGCCAAGATAGCAGCGCCAGCATCCAGCGCTTGCTGCAAAGCCGCCTCATATTGTGCGATTTGTTCAGGCGTCGTGTTGTCGCGAAGGATCGTGCCCGCGCCACCATGGATCGCGATGGACCATTTGGGTTCTTGCGCCTCTTCTTGCCCCTGATCCTGTCCATTAGCGGGCAAAATCCAAAAGCCTGCAAGGGCTGCGTTAAGCAAAATTAGGGATCTAAGAGTTTGGAAAAGAGGGATTTTCGGCATGGCACTTTCGACCTTTACAGGGTTTTACCTACGGACTTGGCAAAATGGTTTAACATCCGCGTAAATCACGCCCAAACCCTGGGCAAGCGTTTTACCACACCATTGTAAAAGGGGATATCAATGCAAATTGGACAATACACTTTTGATGCCGACCTGGCTTTGGCCTTAGGTCAGAAAGCGCTCTTTGCGCTTGGCATCTTACTCGTCACCTGGATCATCGCTGGCATTGCAAAGCGCGCTTTTGCCGCTCTTGTCAGCCGCGTTCCATTCCTTGATCGCAACACCAGCAGCGGCACCAGCGTCGGCATGTCGCTTGGCAAGATCGTTTCGCTGCTTGTCTGGCTGTTCGGCCTTCTCGCCATTCTTGATGTGCTGGAACTGGGCGGCGTTGCTGGGCCAATCAACGAACTTTTGAACACCATCATGGCTTATGTACCGCGCCTCTTTAGCGCAGGCCTGTTGATGTTCATCGGCTTGATGATCGCAGGGATCGTTCGCGACATCGCAGTGACTGCTATGCAAACCCTCGATCTTGATCGCTGGGCTAACAAAGCGGGCGCTGATGAAGTGACCGGCAACAACACCATCACCAAAACACTGGGCGTGATCATCTATGCTTTGATCGCAATTCCGGTCGGTATCGGTGCATTGGGCGTGCTCGATATTCAGTCGATCTCAGTGCCTGCGACCAACATGCTCGAAATGATCATGGGCGCAATTCCGAACATCATCGCAGCAGGCATCCTGCTTGGCATTGGTTATATGATCAGCCGCTTTGTCGTCAGTCTGCTGACCGAAGTTCTTGGCGGCCTGGGCGTTGATGGTCCGATTGCTGCAATGGGTCTGCTTCCAGCAAACACCAGCGCATCAGCAGTGATCGCCCGCATCGTTCAAGTTGGCATCATCTTGTTCTTCGCAATCGCTGCGACACGCCTGCTTGGCTTCCCAGAGGTGACCAACATCCTCAACCAAGTCCTCGCTATCGGCGGTAACGTCGCATTCGGCGCAGTGATCATCGGTGTCGGCTTCCTGATTGCCAATCTGCTTGGCAAGCTGGTTTCTGCTGGCAACGAAAACAGCATGGCTGGAACCGTAGTGCACTATGGTGCGATGCTGGTCTTCACCTTCATGGGTCTTAACAACATGAATATCGGTGAAGAGATCGTGACCATCGGCTTTGGCGCTCTGGTTATCGGCCTGTCGGTCGCAGGCGCTCTTGCCTTCGGTATGGGCGGCCGCGAATGGGCTGCGAAGAAATTGGAAGAGTTCGACAAAAAGAGCTGATCCGACTTTCTCACTAAAACCACATGACGGGGCGCGGGTAGCAATGCTATCCGCGCCCTTCATCGTTTTGGGAGAGAAAAATGAGCGCTTTTGGAAAAACCAGCACCGCCGACGAAGTGCTGGAAGGCAAAGACCTTTCGGGCACGCGCGTGTTTGTAACAGGGGCAACATCGGGCCTGGGCAAAGAAACCGTCCGCGCGATGGCAGCCAAGGGTGCAAAAGTGATCCTCGCGGGCCGAAATCAGGAAACTCTTGATGCAGCAGTTGGAGAGATTACCGCCGCAAATCCCGATGCGAAACTAGACACTATTGTGTGCGATCTAAGCTCATTGGAAAGCGTGCGTGCATGCGGGGCAGAAGCGCGTGAACGGTTTGAGGCAATCGATCTGCTCATCAACAATGCAGGCGTTATGGCGACACCCAAGACGCACACGAAAGACGGGTTTGAAAGCCAATTTGGCACGAATCACCTTGGCCATTTTGTGCTCACCAAAGAACTGATGCCCTTGGTTGAAGCGGGCGCAAACAAGCGCATCGTCAACCTATCCAGCCGTGGCCACCAAATCGCGCCGGTTAATCTCGAAGATCCCAATTTCGAAAACCGCGATTACGATCCTTTCTTAAGCTATGGGCACTCAAAGACAGCCAATGTGCTGTTTTCAGTGGGGCTTGAACAGCGCTTTGCCGATAAAGGCATCCATGCCTATGCTGTGCATCCGGGCGGGATAAACACCAATCTGGGCCGCCATATGGATGATAAGATGCGCGAGGGGTTGATGGCGAATATCATGGCCAATGAACCCGACTTCCAGTTTAAAGACGAAGCGCAAGGCGCGGCCACTTCATGCTGGGCTGCCACGGCTGACGAATTGGAAGGCAAAGGCGGCGTTTATTGCGAAGATTGCCATGTTGCCGAGGTTGACGATGAAAACCGCAGAGGAGGCGTGCGTTCCTATGCGCTGGATCCCGATGCAGCCAACCAATTGTGGGCGCTTAGCGAAGAGATGACAGGGACTGTATTTTCCGACTAAGCTTGGCTATTCGGCGATAAATTCATTCAAAAGCTTAAGCGTATCCTTAGCCTCGCGTGTGGGCACCACGGCCATAAACACATGCGGGGCTTCGGCATATTCGTACAGTTTTGCATCAACGCCAACTTCGTTGAGGCGCGCGGCAAATTTGCGCGAATCCACGATAAAAAGATCGTGCTGCCCGGTCCAAATGCGCGTTGGCGGGAGGAGTGATAAGTCTTCAGACGACGCAAAAAGCGGGCTGCATTCCCCACTCGCAGGATCGCGCGCGCCCGCAAACATTCGACCGCATTCACGCAAAGTGCCGATTTTCAGCATGATATCGTGGGGCTCAACGGCTTCGATAGCTGGGTCTGCCATGGTGAGATCAAGCCACGGCGCAAACAGAGCAAGCTTGCCGGGCTGCGGACCGCCGGCTCGCGCCAATCTTAAAGCAAGGCTCAACGCCATATGCCCGCCAGCGCTATCCCCATTTAGGATGATTTTTTGAGGATCGTGGCTTTCAGCAAGCTTGGCAAAAGCCGCATCAGCCAGATCATCCTGCACTTGATGCGAGCTTTCAGGCACTACTTCATAAAGCGGCACAGTCACGCTGACCCCGCACGTATCGATCATCGCTGCAACCAGCGGCCAATGTTCTTTAAACATCGGGCGCACAAAACCACCGCCATGAAAATAGAGCATGTGCCATTCAGCAGGGCCAGATTTGGGGTGCAGTGTCACAACTTTTTGCCCCGCAGCTTCCCATTCGCTCACATCGTACTTTTGCGCGAATTTCGACGGCATGGGGGCATCAAGCGGTAAGGTTCGGCTGGCCATATACTCGCGAAATTCCGCGCTGGTATGCGGGAATACGGGCGTGCGACGCGACATCACCCACTTCACGGTTTTGAGCAAAAGGCTCGGCTTTTGGCTGCGTATTTGTGTGATTGGTGTGGTAAGCATGCGATGACCCTCTCTCTTGTGGGAGAGAGTGAAGCGATGCGCGCTTAAGTCAAGTCTGGAACGAAGCGATCAGCCCTTCATTCAGCCACAGACCAAGCGCCTCACCCGCTTTCATCGCTGCTGCTTGTATGCTGTCTGCATCTGGTTCTTCGCCCGCCAATAAGCCAACGACCTCGCCATAATTTGCGCCTTCGATCATCGCAGAAAATGCGAGCGCGTTATCGGGATCAACCATCAGGAATGTGGGGCGTTCGCCCTCTCGCCAAACCAGAACGCCTCGCGGCTGTTGTGGCCCCAGTTCAGCGGTTTCCTCAGCCTCCTCATCAAGCATACGCCACATGCCAGCCAGATCATGCTCCACTATTCGAGCAGCGGATCTGGGCTGAAAGGTAAGCATCAAGGATGTCCAATCCTCATCGCCAAAATTGACAGAGGCTTCAGCGAACGGGGCAGCTTGTACCGCTTCGCTATCGGCTGACCGCGACGCGTTCAGCATGGTCCATTCGAGCCATGCAAGCTCAGCCACTTCGGGATTGTCTGCAAACAATTGAGCGCAGGTTGCATCAAACCCTTCGCCCACCGCATCGATTGTCCAATGCGATGGCGGATGGGTGATCGCATGGTGCATGCTGGCTTGCTGGAAAGCATCACCGCCAACATAGCGAGCGGTGCGTTCAAAACTGCTGGCAAGCGCATCCATTACCGCGGACCGGTAATTGCCGCGATAAACAGCCATGCCTGCGCTTTGCGAATTGCCCCAGCCTTCAGGCAGTGGTGCGCCATCATCCAGAATAGCACGCATAAAAGCCGCTTGGCGTTCGGCAAGACCAGATGAAGCCATATCTAAGCAGGTTCCAAGGCATGCCCGCGCGCAATGCCCCGCGCCCGATCCAGCTCTTCCAAAAGATCAACCAATGGCGGGATGTTGTCATCGCGCTCAATCATCGTGGCCACCGGTCCGGGCAGCATCGATAAAGCCTTGGCATAAAGCGCCCAAACATCATCGCAGACCTCGCGGTCGTGCGTGTCGATAATGATATCGCGTTCAGGGGTTGCAGGATCATGCCCCGCAAGATGAATTTGCCGCACTCTGTCGAGAGGAAGCCCGGTCAGGTAATCATCGGCTGAAAATCCATGGTTCTGGCTAGAGACATAGATATTGTTCACATCAAGTAGCAAATAACAGCCAGTGCGGCGGGTCATCTCACTGAGGAACTCCCACTCACTCATCTCGTCTTCGGGGAAGGTTAGATAGCTCGATGGGTTCTCAAACAGCATCGCACGGCCCAGCGTTTCCTGCGCGTGGTCGATATTGTCGCACACTGCGCCAAGCGCCGCTTCGGTAAGCGGTAGGGGGAGCAGATCGTGGCTGTTATGCGCGCTCGTTCGGGTCCAGCACAAATGATCCGACACCCAAAGCGGCTCTATTCTGTCAGCCAAGGCTCTCAACCGCGCAAGGTAATCACGATCCAACCCCTCAGCCGAACCGATCGACATCGAAACGCCATGTAAGATCACGGGATATAGCGCGCGCGCTTCATCTAAAATGCGAAGCTGACGGCCGCCATCGACCATGTAGTTTTCACTGATCACTTCGAGAAAATCGACAGGGACACGCGCATCGTTGGGCGCGTCCAAAAAATCAGCAAAGTGCTCGGATCGAAAGCCAAGGCCAAAGCCTGCAAAGGGGGCGATCTGTGTTTGTGGCTGAGCCATAATGTGTTCCTAACAGGGTTCGCTTGAAATTTCTTGGCCCAATAAAGGTGGCAGTCTGGCGAATAACCTGCGCGCTTTCACCCCTGCGGTGGGGTGGTCAGGTGCAAGAGATAAAAACGCATAAGCCATCGTCAGACTGCCGGACGGCCAACGCTCTGAAAGGCAATGAAGCAAACCGATAGAGCGCGCAAACCGCCCAATCGGGCATGTTATATGCAGCAATTCGCGCTGGAGCGGCCAAGCGTTACAAAGTGCCTGGATCAGAGCGTAAATTCACAAAAATTCGAAAAATATCGGTCCGTTTGTAACCGTCTTGCGTCTCGCGGCGAATGGCATGTCATCACCGGCAATCGCGCCGGACACGACGAAATAGAATTTTTTTGGAGACCCCTGATGAACACCAAGACGATCACAAATTTTGCAGGCCTTGCGCTTACCGCAGGTATTGCAGCAGGCCTCGCGACAACTCCGGTTGCAGCACAAGGCGCAAAAGAAAAATGCTACGGCGTATCGAAAGCCGGCAAAAATGATTGCGCCGCAGGCCCAGGCACAAGCTGCGCTGGCACTTCCACTCGGGACTGGCAGGGCAATGCCTGGAAATTGGTAAACAAGGGCACCTGCACCAAAATCAAAACGCCCAAAGGCAATGGTTCACTCAAGCCGATCAAACGGTAACGTATAGAAAGAGGCGAGGGCGGCGGTGCTCAGGCATGTAACACCGCGCCTTCGGTCTTAGGAGGACACAATGAACACAATCACTTCTTTATATCGCAGCCTTGTTAGCTTTCTTTCCGGCACTTTCATGGAAGCCGTTGGCCTGGTGCTTGCGCGCTGTGCGCTGGCGTTGATTTTCTGGCGTTCCTACAAAACCAAAGTGGTTGAAGGCACTTGGTTCGAAATCGATGAAATCCAGTATTTCCTGTTCGAAAATGAGTTTGCCGGATTGCCACTTCCAACCGATTTGGCAGTGCCAATGGCCACCTATGCAGAGTTTGCGTTTCCGCTGCTCTTGTTTGTTGGCTTGTTCACGCGCTTTTCGGCGGTTGCATTGATGGTCATGACGCTGGTCATTCAGATTTTCGTCTTCCCAACGGCGGACCATTTCTGGGGTTGGGCTATTACGCCGATTGCCTTGGCTCTCGTATTGATCTCACGCGGTGGCGGACTGTTTAGCCTTGATCGCATCTCTGATCGCCTTTTCGCTGAAAAGTCGGCATAAGGCCCAGAACGATGGTCGCTGACGAACCAACCCTCTCCCGCCTAATGGTGGCAGCACAGGACGGTGATAAAGCCGCCGCCAATGTGCTGCTTACCGAGGTGGGTGTGTGGCTGGAGCGGTATTTTCGCCGCCGAGTGCCTCCGCATCAGATTGATGATCTAGTGCAGGAAGTGCTTATTGCGTTTTACACCAAACGCGCCACATGGGACCCGAAACGTCCTTTTCTGCCTTGGCTTGCGGCCATCGCACGGTACCGCTGGGTCGATCATTTGCGCAAAGTGTACAAACACGATGCAAACGAGCTGATGGAAGATGACGCGGTTGAAGACAGCGAAGAAGAGGTTGTTTTGGCGCGGGTCAGTCTTGACCGGTTGTTTACGCAACTGCCTGATAAACAGGCCGAAGCGATAGAGCTTGTGAAGATAAACGGACTATCAATCCGCGAGGCAGCGGACAAAACAGGGCAAAGCGAAAGCCTGGTAAAAGTGAATATCCATCGCGGCCTTAAAAAGCTGGCCACGTTGGTTGAGGAAGTCGAATGACAATGGAAAAGCAAGCGAACCGCGAAGATCTGATTGCGTCCCTTACGCAAGAACTGGAGCCCGTTAGCCGGATAAAACCGCGCGATGGGGCGTTCCTTATCGGTTTTGCCACCTTGGTGGCAGGCATAGCCTGCATCGCAATTTTTGAATTTTGGAGCGGCATGATCACGGGTGAGGCTTCGGCCTTTTACTGGATCACAAACCTGCTGCTTTTGGTTTTGGGCGCTGCGAGCACGTCGGCTTTAATCTCGTCTGCTCTCCCGAAAGTTGGGGCGCGCGGTTCAGCCCCGTTCTGGAGCGCTGCAATGCTTGGGGTGGTCCCGATAGCGGCACTTATCACCATCACTGCGCTCGAAGCCAATCATGACCACGCAGCCCATGTGCAAAGCGTCTGGAATGACGCAGCGACTTGGTATTGGGAGTGTGCGGCTTATGGCTCCATGGCTGGTTTTCTCGTAGCTGTTGCTGCGGTCTTGTTCTTGCGTCGCGGCGCGCCGGTCTCGCTCGAACGTGCAGGCTGGCTTACGGGACTTGCTTCTGGTTCGCTGGGAGCACTCGCAGATAACATCACATGCCCGCTCGATACGATTGCACATGTCGGCATCTGGCATACCGCGCCCGTCCTTATTTGGGCTGTCGCAGCGCGGATCGCGGTTCCGCCACTGATCCGCTGGTAAACCTTCTCATCCCATTTTGGAGAAGGGGCAATGCACGCAACACGCGTCATTGCCCCTTCTTCTTTGCACGCCTATATAGCGGGCTATGTCTGTTCGACCTTGGCGCGATATAGAGCGGCGGCAATGCCGTCAGATTATGGTGGGCAATGTGCCTGTGGGCGGCAATGCGCCGATCACGGTGCAAACCATGACCAACACCCCCACCGAAGATGCAGCCGCGACAATTGATCAGATCCGCCGCTGCGAAGAGGTGGGCTGCGATATAATCCGCGTCTCTTGCCCAACAGAAGAGGCCACAGCAGCCTTTCCGCTGATTACGCGCGCATCTAACATTCCGGTCGTTGCCGACATCCACTTTCACTACAAGCGCGCTTTGGAAGCGGCAGATGGCGGGGCGGCGTGTCTGCGCATCAATCCCGGCAATATCGGATCATCAGACCGCGTTGCCGAAGTGGTGCGCGCAGCAAAAGCCAATGGCTGCGCTATCCGTATCGGCGTGAATGCGGGCAGCCTAGAAAAGGACCTGCTCGAAAAATACGGCGAGCCTTGCCCAGAGGCGCTGATCGAAAGCGCTCTCGACCATATCAAGCTTTTGCAAGACCACGATTTCCACGATTTCAAAGTCGCTGTGAAAGCCTCCGACGTGTTCCTCGCGGTCGCTGCCTATCATGGCCTAGCAGATGCGGTGGACTGCCCGCTGCACCTTGGCATTACTGAGGCTGGCGGGCTGATCGGAGGGACGGTTAAGTCCTCCATCGGTATGGGTTCGTTGCTATGGGCAGGCATTGGCGACACAATCCGCGTCTCGCTCTCGGCTGAGCCTGAGGAAGAGGTGAAGGTTGGGTACGAGATGCTCAAAGCTTTGGGCCTCAGGACACGCGGCGTTCGCGTAGTTTCTTGCCCCAGCTGCTCTCGCCAAGGCTTCGATGTCATCCGCACGGTTGAGACCCTCGAAAAGCGGCTCGAACATATCAAAACGCCCATGTCGCTTTCCGTCCTTGGCTGCGTGGTCAATGGCCCTGGCGAAGCACGCGAGACCGATATTGGCCTCACAGGCGGCGGCAATGGCAAGCATATGGTCTACCTATCGGGCATGAAAGCGCATGCCATCGATGATGAGGATATGCTCAATCACATCGTGAAACTGGTCGAGGAAAAAGCGGCCAAGATCGAAGCGGGCGAAGAGGTCGCTTTCGATCCGCATGCTGCGGAAGCTGCTGAATGATAAAAGCGCTTTTGAGCGGCGTGTTAGCTGCGCTTTTGCTCGGTGGGGGTGCGGCATTAGCAAGCAAGATATCCTCCTCCGCAGGAGGGCATGATTACCCTGAGGCCGAAAGCTACACCGTATCCGATGACCCCTCGGCCGAAGTGGATGCGGCTCTCTCGCGCGCTGCTGAAAACGACAGACGCGTCCTGCTCGTGATGGGCGCAAACTGGTGCCATGACAGTCGCGCCTTGGCGGGTTGGCTCGCGACAGACCGTTTTAGAGCTTTGATCGACGAGAGATACGAACTCGTCTTCGTCAATATCGGAATGCCGCAGACAGGCGATGGGCACAATCTAGAGATCGCCCGCAGGTTTGGTCTTGAGGAACTGCCCGGCACACCAAACTTGCTGGTGCTGACAGCTGAAGGGGAGCCTCTCAACGCCGATACTGCAACCACATGGCGCAACACCGCCAGCCGCGAGGAAGATGCGATTTTTGAGGAGTTGGCAACGCTGGCAGACGACAAAAGTCCCAAACCAGCGCCATAATTGCCCCGAGTAGCAAAAAGTGCTACCAATCTCGCTATGGGCAAAGTCGAAAAAATCTCAGTATCACTTACCGAAGAATTGCTGGCCGATGTTCAGCAAGCCGTCGCGACAGGCGATTACGCATCCACCAGCGAAGTCGTTCGCGAAGCTTTGCGCGATTGGAAAGAACAAAAGGTCAAAAAAGACGCTGCGATTGCAGAACTGCGCGCTTTAATCGCGGAAGGCGATGCGAGTGGGTATATCGAAGGGCCGCTTGATGTGGAGGGCATCATAACGCGTGGCCGCGAACGGCTAAAGTCCGATTGATGACGTTGAGTATTGCGTGGTCCAACGCGGCCACCAGAGACCTCGACGACATTTGGCTGGCCATTGCGCAAGACAATCCTGAGGCCGCTACGAAGCATATTCGCGCGCTTAACACCAAGGCGGAAGCGCTCCGTGATCTGCCTTTCATGGGCAGATCTAGAGACGAACTAGCGCCAAATTTGCGCAGTCTAGTTTATGAACGCTATCTCATCCTCTACCGCGTTGACACGATTGCTGGTAAAGTCGCAATTGTGCGTGTGCTTCATGGCAGCCGCGATTTGGGGCCGCTGTTTACCTAATGCTCCACGTTGTCCACCACGCCGATTACATGGCACCGCAACCCACGCGCGGAACCTTCAAGTTCGACAAATACTATCTCGTGATGGAAGCGCTTCGGGAAAGCGGGGAGGCGATCACCCAGCACGCGCCTGATCCCTGCCCGCGCGAATGGTTAGAGGCGGTGCATGATCCATCTTACGTCGATGAAGTCTTCCGCGCCCAGGTTCCGCAAGAGAAAGAACGCCGCATCGGCTTTCCGGTCACCGCCAAAATCCGTGACCGTGTGCGCCACACCAATGGCGGCACTTGGCTTGCAGCCCAATTGGCGAAGAAGCACGGATATGCTGCCAATTCAGCCGCCGGCAGCCACCATGCGCTTGCCGATACGGGCGCGGGGTACTGCGTGTTCAACGATCTTGCGGTCGCTTCCAATCGTTTGATTGCTGAAGGCGATGCGACCCGCATACTCATCATCGATCTCGACGTGCATCAGGGTGATGGGACCGCCAGCCTTAGCGCGGGACGAGAGGATATCTTCACGCTCTCGCTGCATGCTGAAAAGAATTTCCCAGTTAGAAAAGCGCGCTCAAATCTCGATATCGCTCTGCCCGATCACCTCGATGATGAAGGCTATCTCGAGGCGCTCGACAAATGCTTGCCGCCTATTTTTGCCGAATTTGAGCCCGATCTTGTGCTCTATCAAGCAGGCGTTGATCCTCATGAAGATGACAGGCTGGGCAGACTTTCATTGACCGATACCGGCCTCGAACAACGCGATACTTACGTCCTTGATACGGCCAGATCACGGGGGCTTGCAATCGCTTCGGCCCTTGGCGGAGGCTATGGCGACCCGCATGAAGTGGCCGCCCGTCATGCGCGTTCCATGCTGACTATGGCGCGGCGCAACGCGCAGTATTCCCCGCCCGCTTAGGCATCGATAATCTCACTCGGTCTTTAGGGTGCTTTAAGCATCGCGGTTTATTCTCGCAGACCTGATGATCGAAAAGACCATAGCCTTTGCTGGCGCTGTGTGCGTTTTAGCCATCCTTATTGTGCCTTCAGCGGACGACAAAGCGCAAGAGGCTGCATCCAGTAATGAAGCCGCCAGCGCGTCCCCCTTTTCCGGTTCGAGCAACAAGACTTTTGCGGCAAATTCCAATTCAAGCGGATTTAGCGGTGAGCATATTCTCAATCGCGAGGCTGACGGCCACTTCTACGCTTCTGCCAGTGTCGACGGCGCGCATATGCGTATGCTGGTCGATACCGGCGCCAGCGTGATCGCGCTAACAGGCGATGATGCGAGAGCTGCCGGTGTCTTTTGGGATGACAATGAAATCCGCAATATCGGGCAAGGGGCAAGCGGCGCGGTTTATGGTGTGCCTGTCACATTGAACGATGTCGAAATTGGCGGGATGGTGCGCCGCAATGTGCAAGCCGTGGTGATCCCTCAAGGCCTCAGCATATCACTGCTTGGCCAATCCTATCTTTCGCAAATCGGCTCGGTTGAAATTGCAGATGACCGGATGACACTCACCGCTGACTAAAAATAGATATCGATGTAGTCGGTCAGATAATCGCACCACTCAAATTCGCGCAGCCGCCAATATTTTCGGTTTTGCGTGATACCAAATCGCCAGCCGCGCTTTGACATATTGCACTGGCGATCTTTATCCGGCGTGCCGAACATTTTGATCGTGCCATCATACAAGAAGTAATCAGGCCCGATTTCGGTGATAAAACCTTCAATATCAAGAAGGCCGCCATCTCCGCTTTCCTGCCCGCCCAAAAGCATCCAATAGCCATTCTCATCCACCGAAACCCATGTAGGACCGCGTTCTTCCCAGCCGATCCATTGGAGGGTGATCCCGGTGTTACCAAACAGACGCTCTGCCATGGCCGGATCAAGGATTTTGGTTGGCTCAGCGGGCATTTCATCCGCGCTCACCGTGATGGTGGAAGGCGCATCCGTCCGGCTGCTGCGCACCAATGTGAGCTCGCGATATTCAATCTGTGGCGGTCTGCTCAACTCCGCAGGCTTTGGCGCTGGCTGGGGTGCCGCGACCTCGGCGGCGATATCCTCGACCGCTTCAGGCGCACTTTGCACGGCCTGGTCAGCAGAATTCACTCCAGCCCCCCCTGTTGCCGAGCATCCTGTAAGCGCTGCCACAATCACCAAAGCTGAAACTGAGCGCGCAACCATTTCTCTTCCCCCCGAAACCCAAATCGCCTACCCGCGTGTTACACGCCGTTCTAATAGGATAAACGCAATATGGCTCAGCTGGAAACCGATTATCTTATCATTGGCGCAGGCGCCGTGGGTATGGCTTTTGCCGATACGCTTTTGGATGAAGATCCCGATTGCCACATCACCATCGTTGATAAACACGCGCGTCCTGGCGGCCATTGGAACGATGCCTATCCATTCGTCGCGCTCCATCAGCCCAGCGCAACCTATGGCGTTGCCTCAATGGAGATGTGCCCAGACCGAGTGGACACGCACGGCCACAATGCGGGCATGTATCCGCTCGCAAAACATGCGGAAATCCTTGCCTATTATCACAAGCTGATGATGGACCGAATGATCCCAACCGGGCGGGTCGAATATCTCCCGCTCACCTCATATGAAGGCTGTGAAAGCGGCCAGCATCACGTCAAAGGCATCCTATCAGGCGAAGAGCAGACCGTGCACGTTCGGCGAAAGCTGGTCGATGGCACATGGTTCCAAACCTCGGTTCCCTCCACGCATACACCCGCTTTTGAAATCGCATCAGACACCCGCTTTGCAACGCCGCGGGATCTGCCCAGCCTTTGGCAGCAGATTGATAACCTGCCCGATCATTATGTGATCATCGGCGGCGGCAAAACCGCGATGGATACAGGCGTTTGGCTTTTGGAAACGGGCGTGCCAGCACACAAAATCGGCTGGGTCCGCCCGCGCGATAGCTGGATGTTCAATCGAAAGCTGTTGCAGCCTGCCCATGTCGGATTGGAAGGCTTGATCGAGTTTCAGGTCGCGTTGGTCGAATGCGCCGATTCCTCTGAAACTGGCGATGAAATGTTAGCCAAGCTGGGCGAGCGCGGCGTGATGCTGCGCCTTGATGAGAGCGTCACGCCCAAAATGTTCCACTTCGCTGTCATATCCGAAGGCGAGGTTGATATGCTGCGCGGGATTGAGAGCGTCTATCGCCAAGGCCGCGTTACCAAAATTGCACCCGGCGAAATGCATTTTGGAGATGAAATCGTCAGCCTCCCGCAAAACACGCTCTTCATCGACTGCACCGCAACCGCCGTGCCGTTTGAACTGAGGGACCAGACCGGGCCCTTCTTCAAAGGAGACACGATCACACTGCAACTCGCGCAGACCCCGTTTGTGCCGTATTCCGCAGCTTTGGCCGCCTTTGTTGAGGCGAATTTCGAAACCGATGAGGAGAAAAACAATCTCCTGCCCCCTGCCCCGCTTACCGATACTACAGACACATACCCCTACGCGGTGATGTCAAACCTGATGAGCACCGCGATCCTATCCGGCAATGAAAAGACCAATGCGTTCAACGCGCGATGCCGTTTGCACCCGACAGGGCCTGCGATTGCCAAGATGATGGCAGAAAACGATCCCGAACTGGCCAAATTTGCCAATGTTGGTGCGAAAATCCGCGAGCATATGCCCGGCGTTATAAAGCTTGGCATGAAAGCCAAAGCCATTCATGAAGCGGCATGATCTGTAATCCGCGCATGACTGTGTCCCATATCGGGAAAAACACCTGTGCATGCCTCGGTATTTCCCCGTTCACGGGAACCTCATCCTTTGGCTATATATTGGTATTCTATGAAGCGCCGTGATCTTCTTAAAGGCACTTTGGCCACTGGCGCAGCGCTCGCGCTGCCCGCGACCTTGCCTGCCAAACTTGCAGCACAACCTGCCAAAGGGTCTGTGCGCGATCGCAAACTGTTTGAAATCGCCGCGCAGCAATTGCAACGCGCAGGCGGCCATATTTGGAAGCGCGATATTGTTGGCATCGCTGATTACGGCCTGCATTCAGCCATGCCGCGCTTTCATTTCGTCAATCTAGATCGGCAAGAGGTCACCAGCCACCGCGTCAGCCATGGCAAAGGCTCTGATCGTGAACATGATGGTTGGCTCAAATCTTACTCCAATGTCGAAGGATCGCACGCCACCAGTCGCGGCAATTATGTGACGTGGGAATGGTATCAGGGGCGCTATGGCACGTCTGTGCGCCTTGGCGGATTGGACCCGAGCAATAGCGCGGCATTACAACGCTATATCGTGATGCACACCGCGAAATACGCAGAGCCTTCACACGTCGCACAATATGGCCGGATGGGCCGATCGCTGGGATGCTTTGTGCTGGGAGCCGAAGATTTCAGAAAAGCGCTTTTGCAGCTTTCTGGCGGGCGGTTGATTTATGCCGATAGCTTGGGGCTGATGGAAGACGGCAGCTTGGCGCGCGGGCCGCAATATGGGGTGCTCCAACCCGATAATCCCAATGCAACGCAGCGTTACGCGCCGGGGACGTTTTAGGCTTTGCACTTTGCGCCGAACCCAGAGGCTCGTGCTCTAGGTGTGGCAAGCCTGCAAGGGGCTCTAATTGGTTCGCTTCTTTCGCATTTGATATTGGTTGTAGGCTTAATCTTTAGCGGCAAAGCAGCAAGCATTTTGTCGTCTTTTGGCGACGGCGACCCATCCACGCAGATAACATTTGCCGACCAGCTTTGGTCAGGTGTCTTTCTCGGACTAGTCTTTTTGCCGGCTGCGCTATTGTTTGGTTTGGTCTTTGGAACACTCGCTGTAGGCGCCGCGCTCACAGCTCTCGGTTTCCCAATCGCGATCATGTTAAGACGACTATTGGCGGCGCCATACGGACTTTCAGTAGCAATTTCGACCGCAACGCTAGCAGCCGCATGCTTGGCGACCTTTGTTTTCACCAACATGATAGGTTTGATCGTGCTCGCTTACGCCCTGCCGGCAGGCATTTGCTACTGGCGTCAAATCAGACTTGAGGAAGCTTGCGACTAACCCTCAGCCAGAGGGTTGTTCTCAATCACGATCACCTCATCGGTAATCTCATAGCTGCGATCACGTTCGCGGGGCTTGTCGAGGCTCGCCAGCACCGGGGCATCGCGATCATAGATGTCTTTGAACGTCGTCATTTCGCCGTTCGTATCGCTCGCCATGGTGAAATAGGTGATATAGGCGGGTAGCTTCCGCTTGTTCATCACCTTGGTGTATTTACCCGAGGTTGAGATTTCGACCGCTTCATCCTTGGTCGCGCCTTTGCCAAGGATCGCGACCATCATCGCCACTTCCAAAGCGTTCTCAGTGCGAATGCAGCCATGGCTTAGCGCGCGTTCTGCGCGGCTGAACAGATGACGCGAGGGCGTATCGTGGAAGAAAATCGCGTGGCGATTAGGCATTTCCAGCTTCATCCGGCCCAGTGAATTGGTGGGGCCAGGTTGCTGCACAACCGATATCCAACCATTGGCGCCGCGCGTGGCCTTGTAGCCCTTAGCTTTCGCCCAGCCGGGATTGTTGAGCACGCGCTGGCCCAGGCCTTCGCCTTTCACAATGCTTTGCGGCACTGTCCAAGTGGGATTGAAGACAACGCCTGATACATCTTCGGCCAGTTGCGGGGTCGCGGTGCGCCCAGGCTTGCCAACAACAGTGCGGTAGCTTTTGATAATCTTGTCACCGACGGTCAGGCGCAGCTTATATTCGGGCACATTGCTGATGAGGTACACTTTGCCCAAATCGCGACCCAACCAGCGCCAACGATCCATATTCGCGCGGATCAATTTGCGTTTCGCGGTCTCGGCCTCGGGCGTTGCAGCCAGTTCCGCTTTCAGCATCGCATAATCTGGGTGCGATGGGTTGAGGCCCATCAAAGTGCCCGCAATATCACCCGTCGCCAAAGCTTCGGTCAAAAGGTCGCCCGTGCGATTGATGTTGCGGTCAGGATCTTCAACAAACCATTGCTTGCGCGCATCCTGCGGGGTGCGGCCATCGCGCAAATCTTCGACCAGCCAGACAAAATTCTGAGACGCAATCTGGTTGAGCTCCGCCGACGGGGCCGATGCAATTGCGGTTTTGAGAGCTTGGAGGTCGTAATCAGCAGGATCAAGGCCTTCTGCACCAATCCCTTCGATCACCGCGATCAGTTTTTGCGCGTCTTCAACGTCCCATTGCTGAACCAAAGGCGCAGGCGGCTCAATCCCGCCCTGCACAACAGGCTCTGACACCATGGCCGGCGTGCTTGGCGTCTCTGTTTCTTGATCAGCGGAAGTTTGCGCCTCCTGCGCCAGCCCCACGCCTGATGAGCCCGCGACCAAAGCCGCCGCTGCAATGCCAATTGAGTTTTTGCCGATCCAGTTGCGCATATTACCCTACCAATTGTCCAATCCCGCCGATCATCGTGTTTCAAAGCGTCCAAGCTCGACAAACAGCAGGTCTCATATACCCAATGAAGCCGTTATCAACCAAAGAGCCTTTCTATGTGCTGAATCCTACACATAAATTCAGGACATTTAGCAATTTCATGCACCCGCGCGTGACCTGTGCTGCGCTCGTGAGTAGGAGGGCGGCGCGATGCAGCCATCATCCCCCTTACCCCCTCCCATCAGCGCGATCCTTTTCGCGCTTGCTGGTGTGGGATTTCTGTCATTGATGGACGCCTTTATGAAAGAGGCAGCTTTGGTGGCGGGCGCTTATACAGCAACATTGTTGCGATCCGCCGCTGCAACCGCTTTTATTGGTCCGGTATGGGCCCTGCGGCGCCCCAAATGGCCCAGCTGGCCGGTTATGAAACTCCATCTAGAGCGCGGGATTATCTCAGCCTTTATGGCGCTGAGCTTCTTTTACGCGCTCACCAAACTGCCTTTGGCAGAAGCCATCGCTTTGAGCTTTATCGCCCCGCTTTTAGCGCTGTACCTCGCGCGCATATTGCTCGGCGAAGAGATTAAGCGCGCAGCCATTTTGGCAAGCATTTTGGGCTTCATAGGCACGCTCATCATCGTTGGCGGACGTATTGGAGATGGGGCATTTGATGAAGATGCTGCGCTCGGCTTGGCCGCAATGGCGTTTTCAGCGCTGCTTTATGCGTACAATTTCATAGTCATTCGCCGCCAATCGCAAATCGCAGGTCCAATAGAGATAGCGACCTTTCACAGTGGGATTGGCGGGCTGGTTATGTTGGTTTTTGCCCCGCTCCTTTGGGCAACCCCACCCGTAACCATCGCGAGCGATATTGCAGCCGCTGGCCTGCTCACGGTTTTGGGCGCGATGGCTATCGCCTGGGCTTATGCGCGAGCAGAAGCGCAAACACTTGTTCCCATTGAATATTCGGGGTTCTTATGGGCAAGCCTGTTTGGCTGGCTGTTCTTCAAAGAAGGCGTCACTGTCACGACGCTGATCGGGACAGCGCTGATTGTGAGCGGATGTTTGATAGCTGCACGTACTTCACGGGAGCAAAAGCAACCAGTCGAACAAGTCTAAACGCCGAAAAGAGGATTTGAGGAAATACCGGGGTAGCTGCCTTTCGGCTGCCACCCCGGCATCGCGCTTCCTTGGGTCAGGGGCGGAAACGCGAAACTTTCCTCAACTAATGCGATCCCGAAGGAGTGCCTTCACTCTGCTGGTCAGTGGCGTGCGGCTCAGTATCGGCCGCAACTGACGCACTGCCCGACATTATGAGGGCGATTGTAAAACAGAAGGCCACAAGCATAATCGCTGCTGTCAAACCCGCTTTAAGGCTGGTTTGGGGCGCCGCGATGTTTTGGTCCGTGTCCATGCTGTGCGACTCCTCCCTGCGTTTCACAACTGACCGGCCCTTGGCACGGTTTGGATGATTCTAGGTAGTAAACTCTAGTAACATTTTGTCTCGCCCTCGGGGCCAATCCCCCACTTGACGACGCGGGCGCGAAAGAGCAGGTGGCACAAGCAAATGTGTGCTCTTTTGGATCGGGGCGCATCTAACCAGAAAAAAGGGATTTTCGACGCCATGACAGCAACCGGCAAGGACACGCTCGCCACCCGCTCAACGCTTGACGTAAACGGCAAGCAATACGCTTACTATTCGCTCGACAAGGCAGCGGAGCAATTGGGCGATGTTTCCAAGTTGCCGAATTCCATGAAAGTGCTTTTGGAAAACCTGCTGCGCTTTGAAGATGAAGGCTTCACTGTCGGCAAAGAGCATATTCAAGCGATTGTAGATTGGCAAAAGAATCCAAAGACTGGCAATGAAATTCAGTACCGGCCTGCACGCGTGCTGCTTCAAGATTTCACTGGCGTGCCTTGCGTTGTTGACTTGGCGGCAATGCGCGATGCGATCAAAGAGCTTGGCGGTGATACGGCCAAAATCAACCCACAAGTCCCTGTAAATCTTGTGATTGACCACTCGGTCATGGTCGATGAATTTGGCCACCCACAGGCGATGGAAGCGAATATGGCGCTCGAATATGAGCGCAATGCGGAACGTTATGACTTTCTGAAATGGGGTTCGAAGTCGTTTGAAAACTTCTCCGCTGTTCCTCCCGGCACAGGCATTTGCCACCAAGTGAACCTTGAACACATCGCGCAAGGCATTTGGTCGAGCGCGGATGAAAATGGCGAAATGGTCGCTTATCCTGACACATGCGTTGGCACTGACAGCCACACCACCATGATCAACGGCCTTGGCGTTTTGGGCTGGGGCGTTGGCGGGATCGAAGCGGAAGCGGCCATGCTTGGCCAGCCGATTTCGATGCTGATCCCCGAAGTCGTCGGCTTCAAACTCACCGGCAAAATGGCCGAAGGCGTGACCGCAACCGATCTGGTTCTCACTTGCGTCCAAATGCTGCGCGAAGTGGGCGTTGTGGGCCGGTTTGTTGAATTTTACGGCGAAGGCGTTGCCAACCTCACTCTCGCAGACCGCGCGACCATCGCCAATATGGCGCCAGAATATGGCGCGACCTGCGGCTTCTTCGGTATTGATGACAAGACCATCGATTACATGCGCCTGACGGGCCGTTCAGAAGAGAACCTTGCTCTGGTTGAAGCATACGCAAAGGCACAAGGCATGTGGTTTGACCCTGCGCATGAGCCTGTGTTCACCAACACATTGTCTTTGGACGTCTCAACTGTCGTGCCAAGCCTTGCCGGGCCAAAGCGCCCGCAAGACCGCGTGATCCTTCCTGAGGTGGACGAGCTGTTCAACGGCGACCTGGCTAAAGTTTATAAGAAAGATGCACCCGTTCGCGTCGATGTCGCTGATACAGAACACGATATTGGCGATGGCGATGTTGTGATTGCTGCGATCACCAGCTGCACCAACACCTCAAACCCAGACGTGCTAATCGCAGCGGGTCTGGTCGCTAAGAAAGCGAATGAGCGCGGCATGAAGCCCAAGCCTTGGGTGAAGACATCGCTCGCGCCAGGTTCTCAGGTTGTGACCGATTATCTCGTCAAGTCCGGCCTGCAAGATGATCTTGATGCCGTTGGCTTTGACCTTGTCGGCTATGGCTGCACAACCTGCATCGGCAACTCCGGCCCGCTCGCCGCGCCGATCAGCAAAGCGATCAATGGCAATGACATCGTGGCGGCATCCGTTCTTTCCGGTAACCGCAATTTCGAAGGCCGCGTGTCGCAAGACGTGCGCGCCAACTTCTTGGCATCACCTCCGCTGGTTGTGGCCTATGCGCTGAAAGGCACGGTCACCGAAGACATCACCACGACACCTTTGGGCCAAGATAAAGACGGCAATGATGTGATGCTCGCCGATTTGTGGCCCACCAATGCCGAGATCGCAGAGCACCGCGCAGCCAATATCGATCGTTCGATGTTCGAAACCCGCTATGCCAACGTCTATGATGGCGATGAGCACTGGCAGGCGATCACGGTCGAGCCATCAGACACCTATCAGTGGCGCGCTGGCAGCACCTATGTTGCAAACCCACCTTACTTTGAAGGCATGGGCATGGAGCCTGCGCCTGTCACCGATATTGAGGGGGCAAAACCACTCGCCATCCTTGGGGATTCGGTGACGACCGACCACATCTCGCCTGCTGGCGCAATTAAAGAAGACAGCCCTGCTGGCTCCTACTTGAACAGCAACCAAGTCGCTAAGAAGGACTTCAACTCCTACGGATCACGCCGCGGCAACCATGACGTGATGATGCGCGGCACTTTCGCCAATATCCGCATCAAAAACGAAATGGTCCCCGGCGTCGAAGGCGGAGAGACCGTTTACAATGGCGAGCAAATGCCGATCTATGACGCGGCCATGCGCCACAAAGAGGACGGCACTCCGCTGATCGTTGTAGGCGGCAAGGAATACGGCACGGGCTCTTCACGCGACTGGGCGGCGAAAGGCACGATCCTTTTGGGCGTACGCGCGGTCATCGTTGAGAGCTTTGAGCGTATTCACCGTTCAAACCTTGTCGGCATGGGCGTTTTGCCGCTCCAATTCAAAGACGGTGATACACGTTTGTCGCTCGGCCTTGATGCCGATTGCACATTCTCGATCAAAGGTCTGGCGGATCTGACCCCCGGCCAAGATATTGAAATTGAAGCAACCCGCGGCGATGGCACCAGCTTCACTTTCACCGCGCTTTGCCGGATCGATACCGCGAACGAGATGGAATATTATCGCAATGGCGGCATCCTCCATTACGTTCTGCGCAAGCTGGCAGCGTAACCTTCGATGATGCGGCGCGCTGACTTGCTTGCTGGCATAGGCTATTGCGGCCTGGCCTTGGCAGCGTGCGCGCCGCAATCCGATGATGACGGCGGTGGAGAGGTCTTGCCTTTCCCTGAAATGGCAGCAGCCGCTGAATTGGAAGTGCGCGAAGGTTTGGGCCAAACTGGCGCTGACATAGCGGCCCAAAATGACAAGCTGATCGAGATCAGCGCGGAAGAATTGGCCGAACAGCTTGCAGCAGAAAACATCCGCCTCATCGATGTGCGCACCGATGAGGAAGTCGCCGAAGGTATGATCCCGGGGGCGGAACACATCGCAAAAGATGATTTTGACCCCGCTACTGTCTTGGCCGGCGATGACAGGCCCATCATCCTCTATTGTCGGTCTGGAGGACGTTCTGGCCAAGTCGCAGAGAAACTCGCTGCGCATACCGGGAAACCTGTGACCCATTTAGCGGGCGGCATTTTGGCGTGGCAGGCATCAGGCAAGGACATCGCTGCTCAAATCGATAAGTAAAAGAGGCGAGACGCACGGCTTTTCGCATTCATCGATCCGCAATGCCTCATGGCGCATGACATGCGTTCAGTCAGGAGGAGGCAGGGTTGAAACAAATTTCAAAAGCAAGCTTGGCAGCGTGCCTATTAGGTTCACTTGCCATGACCAACACGCCAAGCCTAGCGCAGAACGCAGCTGCTGAAGCGCAGGAAATTGACTATGCAGGCTTTGCGCTTCTCACCAACGAAGTCGCCAGTATCCGGCAAGAACGCCTTCTGCCTCTTGGTGATTTTCAGAAGTTTGCGGCCGAAGAAGGCACTCTCATTTTGGACACACGCTCTGTGGCTGCTTTCAAGCAAGGTCACGTCAAAGGCGCGGTCAATTTGCCGTTTTCAGACTTCACCGAGGAAAAGCTCACAGAAGTGATCGGCTCCGACAAAACCCGTAAAATCCTGATCTATTGCAACAACAATTTCAGCGACAACGCTCCGCCCGTTCTGCTGAAAAAAGCCCCGCTTGCGCTCAACATCCCAACCTTCATCAATCTGGTCGGATACGGCTACACCAATGTCTGGGAGTTGGGTGACACTGTGACGACAAAGGATGTCGATTGGGTCGGGACCAGCACGCAAGGCCTTTTTGCGGCGCAATTGCCTCGGTGAATAACAGTCGTTTGCAGCAGTTCGTCGAACAGAGTTAGGCAAACTGGCCCTCAATCAGCTATTTATACCAAGTCAGGCATTCAAACAGGAGGAATTCATTTTGCTTTACACCGTTATCGCAAGCACGCTGCTTGCCATGCAAGCTGCTCCCGAAACGACAGAAAGTGTGCCACCTCCTAGTACGCCAACACCAGCTCAGGAAAAGCCCGAAGTTGTGGAAGCAGCCGCCGATGCAGAAGAAGCAAACGATGACAATAAAGTGGTTTGTCGCCGAACTGCTGTGGTGGGGTCACGTTTTACAAAGCGCAGATGTGCGACAAAAAAAGAATGGCGCGAGCTAACGCGCGACGCCAAAGAAAAGACAGACGCCATGCAGCGCAGGGGCAAAGGCCTCGATCCCAACGGCAGCTGATCCATGAGCCAATTAAAAAGGGGCGGCGTTCCAATCGGAATGCCGCCCCTTTTGTTTGATCAATTAGGTCTTAGACCGCGGCGCCTTCGCTGCCAGCTTTGAGGCCAAACTTTTTTCGACCAAGGACCGCTGCCGCTGCTGCACCGAACAAGATCATCATGGGCGGTGCAGGAACCTCGGTTCCACCGCTTGACGTCGACGTATCGCCGCCCGAGCTCGAAGATGTGCTCGTGCTTGAGCTTGACGTTGTGGTCGTAGACGTGTCGCCGCCTGAGGTCGAACCACCCGAAGTCGTAGTGGATCCGCCCGAAGTGCTGGTGTCACCGCCACTTGTCGATGTCGATGTCGTCGATGTTGATGTGGTGCTTGAGCTTGAGGAAGAGCTTGTGCTGCTGGTCATATCGCCAGAGCTTGAACCGCCCGATGTGCTCGTGTCACCGCCGCTCGTTGAAGACGATGACGAGGTTGAAGTGTCGCCGCCTGAGGAGCTTGAGCTCGAGCTTGAAGTCGACGTGTCTCCGCCCGACGTGCTGGTGTCACCACCGCTGCTTGAAGAGCTCGACGAAGATGAGCTTGAGGACGATGTCGAAGTCGAGCTTGAAACCGCGCCTGTTGAAGAACTTACCGCGCCGGTGCTGGTGCTAGAGCTGCTGCTCACTGCACCTGTGCTTGTGCTAACCGCGCCAGTGCTAGTGCTCGTACTTACTGAGCCCGTGCTGGTGCTGACCGCGCCAGTGCTGGTGCTGGTGCTGGTGCTCACTTCACCCGTGCTCGACGAAACGGCGCCGGTTGAGGACGAAACTTCGCCCGTTGAAGAAGAGACTTCGCCAGTGCTCGAAGAGACCGTTCCGGTAGACGTGGACACTTCGCCAGTGCTTGATGAAACAGTGCCCGTGCTGGTCGAAACTTCACCTGTTGAAGAGCTGATCTCACCAGTGGAGGTTGTGCTTGAGCTTGAATTGTCGATGTCAATTGTGATGGTGATACCTTCACCATTCTCACCGCCAGTTGTGGTGGTTGTGCCGCCACTTGTGGTTGTGGTCGTAGTAGTGCCATCGACTGCAACAGGCTCCCCATCGAGGAAATTGTTGACAGTCACATCACCCGAAGATGAGCCACCGCCACCAAAGAAGCCGGGCAGGAACCCGCCACCAAAGCCGCCGAAGCCGCCACCGCCGCCAACGACTACAGGTGCCGCGCCAACGCCGCCACTGCCAGAGACAGGCGGAAGTGGTGGAAGCGGTGCAGGAGCATAAGCGACCTGCGCAATTGGAGGACATTCGATCGGATCGATATACGCATTGCTTGCGCCAGCAGGCAGAGGTGCAGAAGCAGCCACAACGCCAGGTGCGAGCGGCTGACATTCGACAGTGCGCTCTACAATACGGCGGCGTTGCTCTGGAATCACACGCTCACGCGTTTTGATGTAGCGCGGCTGATTGGGAAGCGTTTGCAGCTTCGTACCATCGCGCGGCACATCAAGATTGGTCGTGTAATCGGGGTTTTCCGTGTTCAACGGCTCAGCCACACGAACAGCACCACCCTGAACCAGAGCGACACCTGCGACGGCGGCGGAGAGCTTTGCAGCAGCCAGTTTGAACGACATAAGCTTATACCTTGCTTTTTACCTCAGGCCATGTGCAGCGAACCTGCATCTGTGCCTCTTGCAACCCTGTGATGCCCATTATGGACGTCACACTGCAATCTGTTTAACCATATTTAGCGAGCGATATCTCCCCCAAAATGGAGAAATAGCCTGATTTTACACTCATTTGTCCCGTTTTGAGACCTTTCGGTTAGTTTTGGTTTAGCTATTTTACATCGGTTAACAAAATTCGAGCTCAATTTGGCGGATCGTTAAAGAAATCTGGTGTTGAGTGATTCGAATTTTCAGCAGATTGTCTCGGCGCAGTCATATCCAAATGCTCCCACCCCGCATCGTTGAGAACGCGCCCGCGCGCGGTGCGGGCGAGCAAGCCAAGCTGGATAAGGTAAGGCTCCACCACGTCTTCCACTGTATCACGCGGCTCCGCCAGACCCGCCGCAAGCGTTTCAACGCCAACAGGGCCACCTTTGTAAGTCTTTGCTATCATTGTGAGATATTTGCGATCCATAGCATCTAGACCCAATGAATCGATCTCCAACCGCGTCAGCGCATCGTCAGCAATCGCGCGCGTAATAGTCGCTGCACCAGCGACCTGCGCAAAGTCCCGAACCCGCCTCAGCAATCGCCCTGCCACCCTTGGCGTCCCGCGCGAACGGCGCGCAATTTCGCGCGCGCCTGTTTCATCAATCGCCATTCCCAGCAGCCGTGCGCCCCTTGTCACGACCCGATCAAGCTCATCATGAGTGTAGAATTGCAAGCGCACGGGAATGCCAAAACGGTCGCGTAAGGGTGTTGTTAGCAGGCCTTGCCGTGTGGTCGCGCCGATCAACGTGAAAGGCGGCAGATCGATCCGCACACTGCGCGCAGACGGCCCCTCGCCAATAATTATATCAAGCGCGCGGTCTTCCATCGCAGGGTAGAGCACTTCTTCCACGACGGGATTGAGGCGATGAATTTCATCAATAAATAGAACGTTATGCGGCTCTAAATTTGTGAGGAGCGCTGCAAGATCGCCCGCTTTAGCGATGACAGGGCCTGACGTCGCACGAAACCCAACGCCCAGTTCGCCGGCAACAATCTGCGCAAGCGTGGTCTTGCCCAATCCTGGAGGCCCAAAGAACAGCGTATGATCCATCGCCTCCCCGCGCGCTTTGGCGCTTTCGATGAAGACACGAAGGTTATCGCGTGCGGCCTCTTGCCCGATAAATTCGGACAAGCTTTTGGGGCGAAGCGCGGTATCGGGATCGCCTATTTGCCGATCGGGGGAATGGATGGGCTGATCGTCAGTCATGACAGCGCTTTAATCCCTGAACCGTCATCCTGAACTTGTTTCAGGATCCATTCTTCAGCACTCTGTGAATGATGAACGCCAAACGCGAGCCCTGCGTCTACATCCTCGCGAGCAAAGCCTATGGGACGCTCTATATTGGCGTTACAAGCGACCTTATTGCTCGCCTGTGGCAACATCGAAACGATGAAATCGACGGCTTTACCAAACGGTATTCGGTTCATGTTCTTGCTCGATACGAAGTATTCGGCAGCATGGAAGAGGCGATACACCGTGAGAAACAGCTGAAACGATGGCACCGGCAGTGGAAGATCAACCTTATCCAAAGCGAAAACCCTGATTGGCATGATTTGGCTGTGGGCCTCGGCCTGCCTCCTTTGGACCTGAGCAAAAGGCAAGATGGATCCTGAAACGAGTTCAGGATGACGGGGGTGCTGGCTGGTAGGCGAGTCGATGAGAAGGTCAGCTTCTGTCACACAACGGCATCCAATGCGACGAAGATCCCAGTGATAAAACTCGCAAGCGACAACACTACACCGGTCTTCGCTCCAAGCCCAAAAAACTTTGACCTTTGATCGTAAGGGTTTCCGAGCGACTGAAGCTCGTTCAAATCTGACGAAGGCAATGCTTTTAAACTTTCCAACCACAAGGATATTGAACCGTTTGATGCTTGATAAGCGGCGCACCACTGCCCGATCATGGCTGCAGTTAGCCCAACCGACAAGCAACCAAAAGACCATGACAATGGCCCAACCTCGACACTTGCTTCAGAGTTTCCCAAGACGGTCAGTAACGCCAGTATTGCTCCTCCATTTGCGAGAAACAGAGACTTGAATCCCGAAACTATAAGTTCCTGAGCGTATTTGGACTTATCTGCCGCAGCGTCTGCAAATTTCTTTGTGACCTTGTCCGCCTCAGTTTCGCTTACCACTAGTTCACCCATCACCCAGCCGCCTTTTTCAGCGCCACTCGGATCAGGTCGCCTTCCGCTGCGCCATCACCCAATTCTTCGGCGGCGCGGGCGACGGCTTGGGCGGCCACTGCTGGTTTGAAGCCGAGATTTTCCAAAGCGGAGACTGCATCTGCGCTCGCTCCGCCTCCAGCTGCAGCACCCGCGACCGCAACCCCGGCCATTCCGCCGCCGGGCAATGCGCCTGCTTTGTCCTTTAGTTCATTCACAATCCTGCCCGCCAGTTTTGGGCCCACGCCGTTGGCTCTCGCCACACTCGCTGCATCGCCTGCAGCACATGCATCGCGCAATTCTCCGGTGGACAGCGCTGATAGGATCGCCAAGCCGACTTTCGAGCCCACACCCTGAACCTGCGTCAAAAGCCGGAACCAATCACGCTCTGCGCTTTCGGCAAAGCCCAAGAGGCGCATATCGTTTTCGCTGACCTGCAAATCGGTGTGCACTGTGCACGCCTCACCCACTTCGCCCAAAGCCGACAAAGTGCGCGCCGAACAATGCACGAGGTATCCCACCCCTTGCACATCCACGATGGCCCAATCCTCGCCCGTCTCGTCCAATCGGCCTGATAGCTTTGCGATCATGGTCTGTTCTTGGAGCAAGGCGCGCGGCAATTCTAGAGGGGAGTGATTGTTTTGCGCAGCGGTTGTCTTCTTGAGGGCCAAGCCACCCGCTCCCTCCACCCTTCCACCCGGATCATACTCCGGTGTGAAAATCCGGGTGGAAGGGTGGAGGGAGCGGGTGGCTTGGCAAAGCTCAGGCGCATGCCTGAGCGCACTACAATAAACGCGCGCTTTTCAAGCTACGCAATTGAGGTATTAGGCCAATATGAGCTGGAACACATTCGGACGCGCATTGCGCTTTACCACTTGGGGCGAGAGCCATGGACCGGGACTTGGCGTAGTGGTTGATGGGTGCCCGCCGGGGCTTTCTTTGACAGCAGAGGCGATCCAGCCATTCCTTGATGCGCGCCGGCCTGGGCAAAGCAAATACACGACACAGCGGCAAGAGGCGGATCAGGTGCAAATCATGTCGGGCGTGTTTGAAGATACGACCACCGGCACGCCCATTCACTTGATGATCATGAACACCGATCAGCGTTCCAAAGACTATTCCGAAATCGCCAAAAGCTATCGCCCCGGCCATGCCGATTACACCTATGATGCGAAATACGGGATCCGCGATTATCGCGGCGGCGGCAGGTCTAGCGCACGCGAAACCGCAGCGAGGGTCGCGGCTGGCGCTGTGGCGCGGGCGATCATCCCGGAAGTGACCGTCACCGCTTATGTATGCGAGCTGGGCGGCGACAAAATCGAGCTTAAGAATTTCGACGCGGAGGAGATCAACCGCAATCCTTTTTTCTGTCCTGACGCAGAAGCGGCCAAGCGCTGGGAAGAAAAGGTCGATAATGCACGCAAGTCTGGCTCATCTCTTGGCGCAGTCGTGGAATGCGTTGCCACAGGCGTCCCCGCCGGATGGGGCGCGCCGGTCTATGCAAAGCTCGACAGTGACCTTGCAGCCGCCATGATGACAATCAACGCGACCAAAGGCGTAGAGATCGGCGACGGGTTTGAAGCTGCACGTCTCACAGGCGAACAAAACGCCGATGCGATGAGCCCGGGCCCAAATGGCAAACCAGTTTACGCCAGCAATCACGCAGGCGGCACGGCAGGTGGTATCTCAACCGGGCAACCCGTAGTGGTGAGAACCGCGTTCAAACCCACCTCCTCCATCCTCACCCCCGTCCCTTCTATCACCTCAGATGGAGAGGCAACCGAAGTCCGCACGAAAGGCCGCCACGACCCGTGCGTCGGCATTCGCGGGGCACCAGTTGTGGAAGCCATGATGGCGCTGGTGCTTGCGGATCATAAGCTGCTGCACCGGGCGCAGGTGGGGGATGAGAAGAGGTAACCTTTGGGGATTACAATAAACCATGCCTGCGAATTGCAGGGCGAGAGCCGGCTTCTAAACGAAGCGATAGCTGATTTTTCCGAAAACGGTGCGCGCCGAGAATATGCAAGTTGGCTTTTAGAAAACGGTGAAACACATCGCGCAAACGCCGTTCTTGCAACGATCGAGGCCTACCAGTCTCTTGACCCAAAGGTTTTGTCACCTTGGATGGCTCCCAACCTTTTTCAGCGGTTACGTTCACGTCCGTTGAATGAAAGCTGGAAAAACCTTGTCGGTTTGCCGCTTCTTCAAGCGCTTTGCGAAAGGTCAGCTGCATTCAACCACAAAGATATATCTGAGTTCAAGGAGGCGCTTTTTTCGGCGCTCGCCCCCTCTCTTGCATTGGATTACACAGCTGCCTCGACGGATCCGCCAATCGGCACAAGCCGACTTTGGGGAGAGCCAGATCTTCCTGAAGGCTTTGACTGGCCTACGATTGCCCAAACATCAAATTGGTCGGATTGCCGGGATGATCTTCCTCAGGATCATCCATGCAGCTTTGTAGGCCTATTTGCGTTTCAGGATTTCTCTGAAACAGTGCTCGGCCAGCGCCTTCCTGAGCATGGTGGTTTTCTAATCTTTTCAATTGATGAGGTCCATGAGGTCGGAATTCGCGAGGGGGTAGCCTTGCCTTGGTTAAATCAAGCACCGCTAATACGGACGACAACCCCGCAAGAATTGGTCAATGACAAGCTTGGAGACGGTGTGAATGCCCCGCAGCCGATCCACGATATTATCATGACAGAAAGACTCTCACTGCCAGACGCCAGTTACGGCCCATTCTCTGATCAAATTCGAGGATGCAAATGGGGCGAACCCTTTTTTGACCTCTATCAAATTCTACAAAGCGCAAGTCAGCGAAGCATCTTCGGAATGGGAGGATACCTGCACGGGACAACAGGCAGCGATCGGTCACCCGACGAAAATCACCGACGTTTGATAACGATGCGAACACATCCCGACGTTGGGACCTTGCATTTCGCAATTCCAGCCTGCGCCATGCACGAAGGAAATATCGACGAAGCCCAGTGCGTTTGGTTGGATTGGGATAGCTGAAGTCAACCGCACTCAAAACATCGCGCAACTTTGGATAATCGCTTTGCCGCTTGTCTCTGGGGTTACTGTGGCGTTCACTTCGCCCAACTCACCATCCTGAAAACTCACATTGTTACCGCTCACCTCAGCGCCGGCTTTGCCCATAAACGCCAAAGTCAGGCTATCTTCCAGCGTCTTATAAGCAGCAGCCTGTTGAGACGGTCTGAGCGCTTGCAGTTTTTCATCAAAGCACTCGCATTCGGCAGAAGAGGCTGAAAAGCCCAGATGACTTGCGCTTTGCACATAGTCGCGATCGCAGCGATCGTAAAAGGCACTGCGTTCATAATCGCTTGAAACACCCGGAGCGCCGCCTTTGTCAAAGACGGTGTAAAGCCCTGCCGCGACTGCAACGAAGGCAATGCCTCCAACAATTTCTTTCATCATGCCCATGCCCCTTGATCGGCCACTCAATTTGGGAGCTGAGATACGGCGTGGTGGTTAAGTTACGATAAAGGGGTAGTTTTTTGGTTGGGCATACCAACGGTTTCTTCAGGCTACTTGATCATTGCCCTGAAAACAAAATCCACATCCACCGGATCGATTTGCGCGTCTCGCAATGTGCCGCTGGGCGTGATCCTGAGATAGGTGATGGCCGGATCAAAATTGGAAACGGGCGTATATCCGAACACGGGCGGCGTTGTGGTTGAATTTGAGTACTCGATTTGCGCTGAAGTGCAGCAGCTTAGGCCGGATGGCGGCGTGCTTGAATCCACGAATTGAACTGAATTGCCTGATCCATCAAAATCGCCCGTAAACATCGTCAATTCAGGCGGTATCGCGTCAACGATCACAAGAGAGTCCGTATCCGCGGTGCCACCCGTATTGCTCACCGAGATCGTGTAGTCGACCATATTGCCGGGAATGGCGAAACTGTTCCCAACAATGGCGGAAACCTTTTGCGCGTCAATTTCTGGCAAGATGGGAAAAGCCGTCACGGTCATATTGTCAAACCCGCACGATTCATCATTGCCGCCTTGGTTTAAAGCGCAGCGCAAAGTCAGATCCAAAGTGGCGCCGGGATTATCGACCGTAATCGTGAATCTGTGAAGCTGATCAAACCAAAATTGCCCCGTACCAAAGGCAAGCTCAACAGTGCCGGTTAAAGGCGTGTGTTCCCAATCCACATTTCCAAGACTGCCTGAACGCGCCGCTTGCGGATTGGGAAAGGGGAGCGAGAAGATCTGGGTGCCGTCGATGTCAATTTGAAACCGGTCAAACCCCCATCGAGCGGTGTTGTCCCAGCTATCAAAACGGTAGAAATCAAAAACGATTTCGGCACGGTCAGTGCTGGGTGGGATCGTAAAGGTTCGGCTTGTGCTGTTTGGTGAGTTATCAAAACGGCCAAGAAAGGTCGTTACGTCAGGGTCGAAATCCGTGTTGTTGACCGACCAACCAGTCACTGCCCCTTCAAAATCATCTTGGTAGATAACGGTGGATTGAGCAAAACCTGCCGTTCCCAAGCAAAGGCCGATGATTGCAAGGGCTGTCTTTAAAGAGAGGAGTACATTTTTTCTCATCCGAAGCGATGATGATAAACGATCAAATAGTGTAGCGCCATAAGATGTTGTAAAGTGTGCGTGGCTTTTACATTTACGTGAGGCGAGTAGATGCATGGCCTTGGCCCGATTGCTGGAGTGGGCAGGGTGCGATGCATAGATTTGGTGCTCTGTTACCCTGATGGCGCAATTGTCGAAAAACAAGCGACAAAGGAAAAGAGATTGTCCGAAAATGAAGTTCACAGCCTTTTCGCCAAAACCTTGGATGGCGAATATGACGATGATGAACCTTGGGATGCTATTCACGCCCTTAGAAAACTAGGCACCGATGAGGTTTTCGTACTCGCGGCTGCTTGGTGCAAATCGAAAGACGAACTTCGAAGGTCGCGCGGCGTCGATATACTTGCTCAGCTTGGAAGTGGCAGCGATGCTGATACCATGCGATCAATTGGCAAGAAAGCCGTTCCGGTAATACTAAAACTCCTCCAAACCGAAAAAGCGGGCCGTCCCAAAGCATCCGCTATATACGCTTTGGGCCACATAGGTTTGCGTGATGCTATCCCGGCAATTGTGAGGCTAACTCACCACTTTGATCCCGACGTAAGGCACGCTGTAGCCTTTTCGCTTGGTTCCTTCGCAGACGAAGAAATCTGCATAGATGCTTTGCTCGAATTGATGGGCGACAAGGATAACTCGGTTCGTGACTGGGCTACATTTAGCCTAGGCTCACTAGGAGATGCTGACAGCCCGAGGATTCGACGCGCGTTAGCGGAGGCTCTCAACGATGCCGATGACGACGTTCGCTTTGAAGCAGCGATCGGGTTGGGAAAAAGACGGGACCGCCGATCTGCTGCTGCTTTGGAAGGAATACTGGTGGATGACCCAGACAACATTCACGCAATACAGGCCACCAACCTGCTACTTGGTTTTGATGAGGACAGGGCAATTGAAACTGTGAACCTGATAGCGTCATTGCGGCGTTTGCGACGATGGGGAAAGCAGGATTAGCGAGCCAGATTCTATTTTTTGTGCATACCATTACATGCCAACCCCCACCCCGCTGCGACTAGGCAGCCAGCTGCCAAGTCTCACTGTCCCTCCCGCAAGCGGGAGGGGTTGGAAAGATGCTACTTCACTCCCCTCCCGCTTGCGGGAGGGGTTGTGGGTGGGCCCAGCTAGATATCCCACAAAACACCGCACAAACGCGTAAATTCCGCATTCCCTCTTGCACCGTCACGCACGCTTGATAGGGCGCTTGCAAGACCCCGCCCTCCCCAAGCAATGTGCAGCAGGTGATCCCATCTCTACGATAGAGCCCTTAGCCCAAACCAAGCTCAACCCCGCTGAGCTCGACCCCAAAAAGCTCGCTCGCCAACTTGCCGCGCATCGCACCCCGCGTGTTTCTCGCAGCAT
Source organism: Pseudomonadota bacterium (assembly GCA_038532855.1). Lineage (GTDB taxonomy): Bacteria > Pseudomonadota > Alphaproteobacteria > Sphingomonadales > Sphingomonadaceae > Erythrobacter. Next base: position 5,589 of record JBCAZT010000002.1, on the reverse strand, counting down.
TTGGGAAGTGGCTTCTACGCTTATTCCTTTTGCCATTGTCATGGGGCTCATGCTGGTGGCGGCGCAGCAGCGGTTTTACCCTGCGCTCGCACTGATCCCATTGGGCGGAATGTTGCTTCTTCGCATGTTTATTATCCAGCATGATTGCGGGCATGGGTCGTTCTTCAAAAGCAAGCTTGCCAACACATGGCTTGGCCGATCTATCGGCGTGTTGACGCTGACGCCTTATGATTGCTGGCGGCGCAGCCATGAATTGCATCACGCAAGCACGGGCAATCTGGACGCGCGCGGATTTGGTGATGTTGATACGCTGACAGTGCGTGAATACCGCGCAAAAGGCTGGCTGGGGCGGTTCGGATACAGGCTGTACAGGCATCCCGTTGTGTTGATGGGTTTGGGCCCGGCCTATCTTTTCCTCCTTCGCCACCGATTGCCAATTGGCCTGATGAAGGCAGGCTGGACCTATTGGATCAGTGCGCTAGCGACCAATGCAGCGACCGCTGGCGTGCTGGTCACTTTGTTTTTTGTGTTCGGCATTTTTGAAGCGCTGATCGTATTTCTGCCCGTGCTTTTAACCGCAGCAAGCGTGGGTGTTTGGCTGTTCTATATCCAGCATCAGTTTGAAGATGCGCATTGGGAGAACCGTGAGGATTGGGATTATCATAGCTCGGCTGTCCACAGCAGCTCTTATCTGCATCTGCCCGCAGTGCTCAACTGGTTCACCGGCAATATCGCGATCCACCATGTGCATCATTTGGTAAGCCGTATTCCGTTTTACCGGCTGCCTGCCGCGTTAAAAGCGCATCCGGAACTAACCGAGGTCAATCGCATGAGCGCGCGCGATGCGTTTTCTGCGATGTGGCTTGCGCTGTGGGACGAAGATTCCCGCAAGCTTGTCAGCTTTAAAGAGGCACGGCGTATCCCGGCTTAACCGGGTCGGGAACCAACCCGAAAGGTTCCCGTTTTTACTCATTGAGATTTTCGATCTTCGCAATCGCACAAATCAATTTTGCTGCGCTGCAACAATCCCTATTTCGCCTTTCAACAAGGCAAAACACCCCAACCCCTTAGGAGGAATACACAATATGGGCATTATCGGTTCAACCATCCAACCTTTCACCGCAACCGCTTTTCAGGCCGGGAAAGACTTTTTCGACGTCACTGAAAAAGACATCGAAGGCAAATGGGCGGTTTTCTTCTTCTATCCTGCAGACTTCACATTCGTGTGCCCAACCGAGCTTGAGGACATGGGTGAGAAATATTCCATGCTCCAAGACATGGGCGTCGAAGTGTACGGCGTTTCAACCGACACGCATTTCAGCCACAAAGCATGGCACGACAGCTCTGACAAAATCGGCAAGCTGCAATTCCCATTCCTTGGCGACCAGATGCACACTTTGTCGAACCAGTTTGGCGTTCTGCGCGAAGGCGTAGGCCTTGCTGATCGTGCGACCTTTGTGGTCGACCCCGATGGCGTGATCCAAATCATGGAAATCACCTGCGAAGGCGTGGGCCGCAATGCCAACGAACTGACCCGCAAAATCAAAGCAGCTCAATATGTGCGCGCTAACCCCGGTCAGGTCTGCCCGGCTGCATGGGAAGAAGGCGCTGACACGCTTGCCCCATCGCTTGATCTTGTTGGCAAGATCTAAACCAACCATTTAAGGCGGCGTCTTCATCTAGTTGCGCGCTGCCCTTCGTCCGGGTGCACCCCAATATTGGGCCTGCTCGGACATATAATTGGCCCGGATCGCTTCACCCCCTACCCCTCCCGAAGCGGTCCGGGTCTTTTCATCTTTCCGCTTTGATATTTTAGGACACTCATCATGCTAGATGCCAATATGCAGACCCAGCTTAAGCAATATCTCGCTAATTTGCGCGAGCCGATTGAGCTGGTTGCGGCATTGGATGACAGCGCGAAATCAGAGCAAACTCGCGAGTTGCTGACCCAGATTGCTGAGCTGCACGACATGGTGACAGCCAGCTTTGATGGTGATGATCAAATTGCAGGCGGGCGCCGCCCCAGCTTTGTGATCCGGCGCGCCTCTGACCCTGCCAAATGGGTGCGCTTTGCTGGCCTTCCTATGGGCCACGAATTCACATCCCTGGTGCTCGCGCTGCTGTGGGCGGGCGGACACCCCCCCAAGGTTGATGCGGACCTCATCGAACAAGTTCGCGCATTGGAAGGCGATTTTGAGTTTGAGATGTTCTTCTCACTCACCTGCCACAACTGCCCCGATGTTGTGCAAGCGCTCACCCTGATGGCGCTCGAAAACCCGCGCATCACCGCGACACTGATTGAAGGCGGGACATTTCAGGACGAGGTCGAAGGCCGCGATATCCTCGCAGTGCCAGCAACATTCCTGAACGGGGAAAGTTTTTACAACGGCAAGATCGAACTGGCTGAAATCCTTTCCAAATTGGACAGCGGCGCGGATGAGAAAGCAGCTGGGAAACTTCGCGCAAAAGACCCATTTGAAGTGCTCGTCATCGGTGGCGGTCCCGCTGGCGCGGCCTCGGCCGTCTACACGGCGCGCAAGGGCTTTCGCACTGGCATTGCCGCAGAACGGTTCGGCGGTCAGTTGATGGACACTTTGGGCATCGAAAACCTGCCGGGCACGACGTACACCGAAGGTCCAAAACTAGCAGACGACCTCAAAAAACATGTCGGCGACTACGATATCGACCTGATGGACCTTTCGCGCGCAACCCAGCTTAAGCCTGCTACGCAAGTTGGCGGCATGCACGAGATCACATTTGCCAATGGCGCGGTATTGAAAGCGCGCTCGATCATCCTATCAACGGGTGCACGCTGGAAAAACCTCGGCGTGCCGGGCGAAGCGGAATACCGCAATAAAGGCGTTGCCTATTGCCCGCATTGCGATGGCCCACTGTTCAAAGGCAGGCGCGTTGCTGTCATCGGCGGCGGAAATTCTGGTGTCGAAGCGGCTATCGATTTGGCCGGTATTGTCGGCCACGTAACTTTGGTGGAATTCGACACCAAGCTGCGCGCAGATGAAGTGCTGCAAGCCAAATTGCGTTCAATGTCCAATGTGGAGATCATCACAAACGGCCAGACGACCGAGATCACCGGCGATGACAAACGCTGCAATGGTCTTGTCGTGAAAGACCGTGAGACGGGCGATGAACGCCGGATCGATCTTGAAGGCGTCTTTATCCAGATCGGCCTCGTGCCCAACACCGAATGGCTCACCGAAACGGGCCTTGAACTATCGAAATATGGTGAGATCGTGATCGACGCGCATGGCGCTACCAATCTGCCCGGAATTTATGCCGCAGGCGATGCGACCATTGTTCCGAACAAACAAATTGTGGTGGCAATGGGCGAAGGGGCCACCGCAGGCCTTGGCGCGTTTGATTACCTTATCCGCAATGAAGTGGTGGATGAGGATGTAGCCCAAGCGGCTTAGGCTGCGCCTAATATTCGTCATTCCCGCGAAAGCGGGAACCCAGCTTTTTGCCTAAAGATACCATCTGCACAACTGGGTCCCCGCTTTCGCGGGGATGACAAGGAGTGCGCGAACGGTCATTCAATCGACCCAGTAAATCAATCTCGCCACATTAATCGATTGGACTAATCACTCCACTTGCATCATTTTCCTGCCATCAAACCTGACTATGCAAAGCCCTGACGCTAGGGATTCGTTCAAGAGGAGAGCAGAAGATGGATGTAAAGACCGGTGAAATGAGTGGTTGCCCGTTCCACGGCGATGCAGGCCCACGCGGGCTGTTTGGCCGCACCAATCGCGATTGGTGGCCACAGGCGATGCAACTCGACATCCTGACAGAAGGCGGTCGCAGCGCAAACCCTATGGGCGAGGATTTCGATTACGCCGAAGCATTCAACGCCATCGATTATACAGCTTTAAAGGCAGACCTGACCGCACTGATGACGGACAGCCAAGAATGGTGGCCTGCTGATTACGGCCATTACGGCCCCTTTATGATCCGCATGGCATGGCACGCCGCAGGCACGTATCGCACAGGTGATGGTCGCGGCGGCGCAGGCAGCGGTCAGCAGCGTTTTGCTCCGCTCAATTCTTGGCCCGATAACGGCAACCTCGACAAGGCGCGCCGTCTGCTTTGGCCGATCAAACAGAAATACGGCAAGCATATCAGCTGGGCTGACCTGTTTATCCTTGCAGGCAATGTCGCGATTGAAAACATGGGCGGACCCGTCTTTGGCTTTGGCGGCGGCCGCGCCGATGTGTTCGAGCCCGAAAGCGTCTATTGGGGCACAGAAGAGCAATGGGTGAACGAAGGCGTTGCCACGCGCATTCGACCCGATGATGGCGCAGCGCTCGATAACCCGCTTGCCGCGATCCAGATGGGCCTCATCTACGTCAATCCCGAAGGCCCCGGCGGCGATCCCGATCCGCTCGCATCAGGCCGCGATATGCGCGAAACCTTTGCGCGGATGGCGATGAATGATGAGGAAACTGTTGCCTTGACCGCAGGCGGGCACGCCTTTGGTAAAGCGCACGGCGCAGCTCCCTCTGACACCTTTAGCGAAAGCCCTGAAAGCGAAAGCCTTGAGCGTCAGGCCTTTGGCTGGCTGACCGATGAGGAAGAAATTGCCTCTGGCAATATCACCACTTCGGGCATCGAAGGCAGCTGGTCGAACAACCCCACATCGTGGAGTCACGATTATTTCCGTCTGCTTTTCAAATATGATTACGAGCTGACGGAAAGCCCGGCTGGTGCCAAAATGTGGACACCGATCAACCCTGATCCGGAAGACATGGCGCCTGATGCGCGTGATCCTTCGAAGAAGGTGCCGACCATCATGACGACCGCCGATATGGCGCTCAAAATGGACCCGGATTACCGCGTAATTTCGGAGCGGTTCCTCAATAACCCAGAGCAGCTGGATGATGCGTTTGCGCGCGCTTGGTTCAAACTGTGCCACCGCGATATGGGACCAAAGGTCCGCTATATGGGCCCTGAAGTACCGGAAGAAACGCTGATCTGGATGGATCCAGTGCCCGCTGGAACAGCGCCTTCTGACAGCGCAGCTGATGCGTTCAAATCGGCGATCCTTGGAAGCGGTCTGACCGTTTCTGAGCTGGTGAAAACGGCGTGGGCATCTGCCTCGACCTATCGCAATTCAGACCATCGCGGCGGTGCCAATGGTGCACGAGTACGCCTTGCCCCGCAAAAGGACTGGAAAGCCAACGACCCCGAAGAGCTGGGCAAAGTGCTTGCCAAAATCGATGAGCTGCGCGGCGATATCTCGATGGCGGATGCTATCGTGCTGGCTGGTAATGCTGCGATTGAAAAAGCGGCAAGCGATGCAGGTCATTCAGTGAGCGTTCCGTTTACTGGCGGACGCGGTGATGCAACTGATGAACACACCGATGCAGCGAGCTTTGAACCGCTGGAGCCATTTGCTGATGGCTTCCGCAACTACCTAAAAACCAAAGCCGACGTTCGCACCGAAGAAATGCTGATCGACAAGGCGCATCTGCTCGGACTTTCCATGCCTGAAATGACCGTGCTGGTGGGCGGTATGCGCGCTTTGGGTGCAAACTCGGGCAACACCAAACACGGCGTGTTCACAGACCGCGT
>JBCAZT010000001.1:0-88224 GCA_038532855.1 Pseudomonadota bacterium | reverse complement strand
CAACAAACCGCATGGTCGGCCGTGTCACGGCTTCGCAGATGGCTTCAGCATCGGCAGCGTCGTTCTTCTGTCGTTTTACGTAAGGCTTCACATATTGCGCGGGCATCAGCGTCACCTCGTGCCCCAAGGCTGCCAACTCGCGAGCCCAATAGTGCGACGAGGCACACGCCTCCATCCCTACAAGGCATGGCGCAAGCTTCTCGAACAGCTTCAACACTTGCCCTCGCGACAGACGCCGACGCAAAACAGCTTGTCCCTCAGCATCAACCCCATGAACCTGGAACACAGACTTCGCCAGATCCAAACCTATAACCGCTACTTCACTCATCGTGGCTCTCCTCTCCGACTCACCAGCAGGAGCATATCCCGCCAGGGTGGAGAGCCGTCCACGTCATCATTTGTGGACGTTTAGCGAACATTCTACGATCCTCTAATGTGGGGCTAAGGGCGGCGTTTATGCTAGAATTATTTTCTTATTTGAATCCAGCGGGTCGAACTTCGAGAAAAGTCTACTGTGGAGTGCTATTTAGCACCTGGATTTTCCTCATACTTTTCTTCCTTGCTACCAAAGGTGCTTTTGGGAGCGTTTCATCAATCTTGATCGTAATTTCCGCTGGAGCGATACTTTTTCTACTGACATGTAGAAGGCTGCGCGATGCGGGCCTTTCTCCTTGGCTGGCCCTGCTCGCATTTTTCCCTTTCGGCATCACAATTGATCCTGGTTTGATCGCTATCGAAGGAATCAAAATAAAAGCCGTAGATATAGGCGACATATTAAGAGGTGTGCCCACTATCTTGGCGATATTTGTGCCCACTAGGGAGTCTCAAGTCCGGCAGCCCGCTACTGACGGTTTCGTTGCTGAGGCCATCTGAACGTCCACTTTCACCCCCAGAATGCGACGTTCCTTATTGGCCTGACACTAAACGAAAGCGGAATGGCTGGTTTTGGATTGTTTGAACCACTTTCCTACACCGGTTTTGCTCGTCACACTCGCTGTCGGCTCTTTCAAAACTGAATCCCCAAACCCCAGCGAAACGCGTTTCATGTTGGAAAAGTGTAACCCTCTCTTGCTACACCTATGGTTATGATAAATAGACTAAAAACGTCGCAAAACCGGGTTACACTTTGTAACCTTTGTAACCTTCAGTTGAAAACAATCGGATAGCTCACCTTTGCATTTCGGCAACCGCCTCCGCATGATGCTTCGCATTCTCCGCATAGTGCGCCACGCCCAATTTCATCCCGGCAATCGCGGCATCGGGCAGCTGGCGCAGCAGTTTGGCAGGGCGGCCAGCCCATAGCTCGCGCTCACCCATGACTTTGCGCTCTGTCAGCATGGCTCCGGCGGCCAACATTGCGTCTGATCCGATCACCGATTGGTTCATCGCAATCGCGCCCAGCCCTACAAAGCCGCGGTTCTCAATGGTGCAGCCATGGACCATTGCCATATGCCCGATCAGCACATCATCGCCGATAATCAGCGGGCATCCATCAGGCGTATCAGGCTTTGGCCCATCGCAGTGGAGGACGCTTCCATCTTGCACATTGGTCCGCTCGCCAATGCGGATATGCGAGACATCTGCGCGTAGCACGCAATTGTACCAGATGGAGCTGCCCGCCCCGATCTCAACATCGCCAATGATCGAACAGCCGGGCGCGATAAAGGCGGTGTCGTGGATTTTGGGCGTTTTGCCATGGATCGGGATGATGTGAGCGCCGGGAAAGCGCGGATCGCTGGTCATTGGGAAGCCTTCCATTGTTCAGGCGTGATGGAATAGACGATCACATGCGGGTTGTCGGGATCGAAAGTCGTAAGCTCGAAATCAAGGTCTTCGCGTCGTTGCATGCCGAGCTTTTCCATTAGACCCCAGCTTGCTGAATTGGGCTTGATGGTCAGTGCGATGACTTGCTGAGCGCCGAATTGTTCAAACGCACAATCAAGCGTCGCGCGGGCTGCTTCCTTCGCATAACCCTTGCCCCAGGCATCTTCTCGAAGACGCCATCCAGCTTCAATCTCGCCAAAAGGGCCTTCTTCGTCGGTGCAGCGTTTGATCCCGCAAAACCCGAGGATTTCGCGATCGCTCTTGCGCTCGACAACCCAGAATGTGTGGCCAAAATCGCGCTGGTATCGCTCCAACCGCTCTCGGCCTGCGTCCATGGTGGCTTGATCAGCAAGCCCGCCAAGCCAGCGCATAACAGCGGGCGTGTTGGTGCCTTCCCAAAACGGCCCCCAATCCTCTTCGCGCCAATCACGAAGGATCAGCCGCTCGGTCTCCAGCCGAAAGTCAGCCATTCAGAAGCTTGGCGGCGAGCGGAGCGTGATAAGTGAGAATGCCACTGCACCCAGCGCGTTTGAATGCGAGGAGGGTTTCAAGCACCAAAGCATGGCGATCTCCAGCGCCTGCTGCGGCAGCTGCTTCGATCATCGCGTATTCGCCAGAGACTTGATAGGCAAAGACAGGCACGCCAAATTGGCTGGAGACATCGCGGGCGATATCGAGATAGGCAAGGCCCGGTTTGACCATGACGCTGTCTGCGCCTTCAGCAATGTCGAGTTCTACTTCGCGCAAGGCCTCGCGGGCGTTGGCTGGGTCCATCTGATAGCTTTTCTTATCGCCTTTCAAGAGCCCGCCCGATCCCACAGCATCGCGGAACGGTCCGTAAAATGCGCTGGCATATTTTGCGGCATAGCTCATGATCTGGACATTGGTGTGCCCGTTCATTTCAAGCGCCATGCGGATAGCATGAATGCGGCCATCCATCATATCAGACGGGGCGATGATATCCGCGCCGGCATTGGCTTGGTTGAGCGCCTGATCGACCAGGACAGCGACCGTCTCATCGTTCAAAACATAACCATCATCATTGAGCAGCCCATCCTGACCATGCGCAGTGTATGGGTCGAGCGCGACATCGGTTAAGACGCCCACATCATCGCCGCATTCCGCCTTAATAGCGCGGATGGCGCGGCACATCAGGTTGTCGGGATTAAGCGCTTCTTCCCCATCATCACTGCGACGATCAGGCTGGGTGTTGGGGAACAGAGCGATAACCGGAATACCCATCGCGACTGCCTCTTTGGCCCGCGCGACAATGCCATCAACCGACCATCGCGAAACACCGGGAAGGGAAGCGATAGGCTCTTCAATGCCTTCTCCCTCTGTTACGAACAAAGGCCAGATGAGATCGGCAGGCGAAAGGGAATTTTCACGATGCAGTGTCCGGCTCCAGCCGGTTGCTCGAGTGCGGCGAAGGCGGGTGTTGGGATAGCTTCCTGTCATACCAGCCGGTCATTAGCCGGATTGTCCGCGATTGCGCAATCTTAGTCTATGGCTGAGAAGGGCGATCAGTCAGGGCTTGCGCTGGAATTGATCTTTTCAATTTCGCGCTTTGGTTCATCGCTTTCTTCAACGTCTTGGACCAAATCTTCAAGCGCTGCGCCCGGTTCAACTTGCTTCAGCGCCATCAACTGCTCTTTGAATTTGAGCAATTCAGGGCCTGAAAGCGTGGCCCTTGTGACATATCTCACGCTGGCCGGGTTCACTGCGCGGCCATTGCGATACATTTCGTAATGAAGGTGGGGCCCGGTAGAAAGGCCAGTGGATCCGACATAGCCAATCACCTGCCCTCGGCGAACTTGCGCTCCGCGTGTCACGGCCATGCGGCTCATATGGCAATAGCGTGTTTCCAAGCCGCCCCCGTGATTAAGGCGCACGGCAATACCGCAGCCCCCCATACGGCCAGCGCCTGTCACTCGGCCATCGGTTACAGCCACAATCGGGGTGCCGGTGCGGGCGCGGTAATCTTGGCCGGAATGCATCCGGCGATAGCCAAGGATAGGATGGCGCCGCATACCGAAGCGCGAGGAAATCGGCCCGTTTACGGGTTGAAGGAGGCCGCGACGCTGTTCGCCAACGCCAGAGGCTTCGAAGAATTGCCCTTTTTCGCCCCAACGCATCATTTGCGTGCGCGGTTTGCCATCGCGGTCGACCCCGGCATAGAGCAATTGGCCCGCTTGACGCTCGCCCGTTTCAGCGCGGCGATAGGATAGGATAATGTCAAACGTGTCGCTCTCCCTCACTTCGCGATCGAGATCGATCTGATTGTCGAGAGTGCGCAAATATTCCTGCACTGCGCTTGCAGGAACGCCGCCAGCGCGCATGGAGCGGTAAAGGCTTGAGCCCACCTCGCCGCGAACCCGCAAAGGTGTGTCGTCCACTCGGATAATTTTGCGCGCGAGCGAGAGGTTGCCGCCTTGGCCGGTCTCAGGATCGGCACCATTGCGAGCAATTTGCAGCTCAAGATCAAAGCGCGCGCGGAAAGAAAGGCCGTCTAGTGGTCTGGGTGTGCCCGGCCCGGCCCGGCGGCCAAGCACCAGATCCATCTGGGTGCCGGGTTTGATGTCAGATAGAGCCATAGCGCTGCCGATCAGCCCGCTGACCTGCCCGATATCAGCGGCAGATACGCCCGCGCGGCGCAGCATTCTGGCAAAAGTGTCGCCCTCCGCCAAGGTTGCCATAAGCTCTATCCGGGGTCTTTCAGGAGCACTTTTGAGTGGCTTGACCAAATCTGTTGGGCCCATGCGGCGACCCGTATCGCCTCCCAGCGCAAGCGGCATGATCATTTGGCTTCGATATTCGCTACGAACGTCAGAGCTATCAGGAATAGCAGCATGGGCCTGAGGTGCAGACATATCCGGCCATTGTGTAAGCGCAAGCGCCCCAAGGCCAAGCATCGTAAGAACTCCGCGAAACCAGCGCAAAGAACCCACATTTTCAGCCAAATCAGGGGCAAGATCGAGGCTAGCAAAACGGCGGCTCAGAGCATCGCGCATGCGATCATATCGGGCAAAAACTGATTTGGATGGCGGTGTGCGTGTGACTCGGAAAGAACGGTGTTCCGCTTCCCCTTCTTGATTGGGCATGGGTGGACGCGCCGCATCAAAGGCCCGATCATCGCACGCCACAGCGCCATCAGAATTGGAAGGGGCATGATCCAAAACGGATTTCCTAAATGTCCTTACCTCAAAATGCGGCTTTACCGAAAACACCACGCGACCGCTTAAACTCAGGAATTCCCTGCCCGAACAAGGTAAATCTGATCTTAACAAACCGCCTTGACGTCGCGCGGTGCGATAGGGCGTTTCCTCTATAAGGCGCAATCAGAAGGATTTTGGCTCTCAACACATTATTGGCCTGCGGGCAAATGGGCGGCACACCATTGCGCATGCGATTAAGGCCTGACACTAAGGCACCTGGTTCCATATGGTTGCAGCACCCTCCCCCGACAAGCACCGAAGCTCTGGATCAGTACGCGCCGTGCTGGGCCCGACCAATACCGGCAAAACGCATCTCGCGATTGAAAGGATGTGTGCGCATTCGAGCGGGATGATGGGTTTTCCCCTGCGCCTGCTGGCGCGCGAGGTGTATGACCGGGTGCGCGCGATAAAAGGCGATGATGCGGTTGCGCTGATTACAGGTGAGCAGCGGATTGAGCCGCCCAATGCGCGCTATTTCTGTTGCACAATGGAAGCGATGGATCGTTTGGGTGGAGGCCATGCTTTCGTCGGTATCGATGAGGCGCAGATCGGTGCCGATCCAGAACGCGGGCACATCTTCACCGATCGGCTGCTGAATGCGCGCGGGCGTGAGGAAACGATGATCCTTGGTTCGGCCACATTGGAACCGATGGTCAAATCGCTGGTGCCTGATGCTGTGTGCGAAGAGCGCCCTAGATTTTCGACCCTAAGCCATGTTGCGCCTGCCAAATTGTCGCGCCTTGCGCCGCGCAGCGCTGTGGTCGCGTTCTCCGTCGAGCAGGTTTACGCAATGGCTGAGGCGCTTAGGCGGTTTCGCGGAGGTGCGGCAGTGGTGATGGGCGCACTTTCACCCGAAACGCGTAATAAGCAGGTTGAATTGTTCCAAAATGGTGAGGTCGATTACATCGTCGCGACGGATGCCATCGGGATGGGGCTTAATCTTGACCTGCATCATGTCGCTTTTGCTGCGCTTTCCAAATTTGATGGCAAACGAAAGCGCCGATTAATGCCTGCGGAAATGGCGCAGATTGCAGGGCGCGCAGGGCGGCATCATCGCGATGGCAGTTTTGGCACTCTGGCAGGTGGCGGGACGAGATCGGGCGCGCCATTAGAATTTACCGATGAAGAAGTGTTCGCGATCGAAGAGCACCAATTTCAACCCATTACAAAGCTCTACTGGCGTGAAGCAGAGCCGCGTTTTGACACGTTAAGTGTGCTGATCGGTGATCTAGAACACCGCCCCCAAGAAAGCGCCTTGCGCGCAGCACCTCAGGCAATTGACCTCGCAGTTCTCAAGAAGTTGGCGAGTGAGCCGATTGCGCAATCCATCAAAGGTGCAGGTCTTGTCCGGCGCTTTTGGGAGGCCTGCTCGCTGCCAGATTTCCGGCAACTTGGCATTGATCCCCACGCCCGATTTGTCGCAAGGCTTTGGCAGGATTTGGCCGACGGTTATTTGGGTGCTGATTTTGTTGCTGCCAGAATAGCTGAACTTGACCGAACATCGGGCGATATCGATACGCTGCAGGGCAGGATAGCCGCGATCCGATCTTGGGCCTATATCTGCCAACGGCCTGACTGGGTGCTTGCTCGCGATGAAATGGCAGCACGCGCCAGAGGAGTTGAAGCCAAGCTGTCGGATGCCCTGCATGCGCGACTGACGGAAAGATTTGTGAACCGAAGGACAACAATACTGATGAAATCCCTGGGACAAGACGCCAGCGCTCTACCGGTAACACTAGAACCGGATGGCCGAATGACTGTCGAGGGTGAGATCATCGGGCATCTTGATGGTTTCCGTTTCGCGGTTGATCCCAATGCGACTGTGGCGGATCGCAAAATGCTTTTGGCAGCCGGTGAAAAAGCACTTCCCGGCATTCTTGCGCAGCGTGCGCAATGGCTTTTGACTGATGGGTTGGCAGAGCTAAGCATCAAAGATGGCGCAATCTGTTGGCATGATCGCACGCTTGCCACGATTGGCTTTGGTGATGACTTTGCTCAACCTCGCCTGCAATTGGCGCGTGAGGTTTCTATGCTTGCAGAAGGCCCGAAGGTCGCATTGCAAGAGGGACTTGCGAAATGGCTTGAGGCGCAGCTTGCCCCGCTCGAGCCCTTGCGCAAGCTGGCGGAGGCGGCGCTCAATCCTGAAGCAGGCAGCGAAGCTCGCGCGCTTCTTATCACGCTTATTGAAGCGCGCGGCGTGGTGAGCCGGGAGAAGGCAAGTCTTCAGCACTTGCCCAAAGAGATGCGACCATTTTTGCGAGAGCTTGGCGTGACCTTTGGCGCGCTCGATATCTTTGCGCATCCTTTGTTAAAGCCAGCACCGCGCCAATTGCTGCACGCATTGGGCCTCGACAAAAGGCCACTTCAAGACGCGATGCTTCCCGTTCTTCCCGATGCCAAAACGCTGCCAGCTGGATACCGGCCCGCAGGCAGTCAGGCCATCCGCGTGGATTTAGCTGACAAAATTCTCCGAGCGGCTTTTGATACTCGCGGCAAAGCCATGGAAGCCCTGCCTAAGGATTCCAAGGAGCGCAGCCCGCGTTTTCGTCTGGAACTTGCTCTACCGATTTCGATTGGTCTTGAAGAAGACAATGCCCGCAGACTGTTAGGAAGCGCAGGCTTCCGATTGCAGCGTGCCCGTGCACTTCCAGAAGAGGCGCAGGGGCCTGCAGCGCCTGACAGCTGGATATGGCGCCCCAAACGTGCTGGCGATGACCGGCATCAACACCGTTCAGGGCAAAATAAGAAAAGGAACGGCTTTAAGCCCAAGGGGCAAGACAAAGGCGGCCAAAAAGGAAAGCCCAAAGGTCATCACCAACGGAGTAGAGCTGGACGTAAACCTGATACCGGTCCGGCAAAAGCATCGGGTGCATTCGACGGATTGGCGGATCTTTTGCGCAAATGAGCAGGGCGGAATGAGCTCCAATTCGGCAGACGCTCATTCATCATCAGGGCAGCCGAACCTGCGCATCGACCGCGCGTTGGTGTACCTCAGATTTGCCCGCACGCGATCTATCGCCCAGGCCATGATCAAACGGCAATCTTTAAGGCGCAATAGAATACGTGTGCAGCGCGCCAGCGAAATGATTGGTACTGGCGACGTTCTCACTTTGATGGTGGGAGGCGAAGTTAGGGTTATTGAAATCCTTGCCCTGCCAAAGCGGCGCTTGTCACCTGCAGCTGCCAAGTGTCATTATCGTGAGCTTGACCGCAGCGAAACTGACCGTAAAGCGCGTAAACGCCAAGATTTGGAATGAAAGTTACTCAATGACCTACGTCGTCACCGATGACTGCATCAAATGCAAATACACCGATTGCGTGGAAGTGTGCCCCGTGGATTGCTTCTATGAAGGTGAGAACATGCTGGTGATCAATCCCAGCGAATGCATTGATTGCGGCGTGTGCGAACCGGAATGCCCAGCTGAGGCCATTTTGCCCGATACGGAAGACGGGCTTGAAAAATGGTTGGAGCTGAACACGAGATTCTCCGCTGAATGGCCAAACATCACAAGCCAAAAAGAGCCGCCTGCCGATGCCGATGAACATAAAGGCGTTGAGGGAAAGTTCGAAAAGTACTTCAGCGAAGCCCCCGGCGAAGGCGACTAACACTCCGTCTGTTTCTGCCCGAAGACCGCCTTGCGATTCTTGCCTGGTGACTGAGCTCCCAGAGGCTTCAGGCTAACTCTGACGTAGCGTCAAACCCAAGACTCGCAATATTGTTACGATTATGTTATATAATCAGATAACCGCGCCGGACGGGTCCCGGCTTCGGCAGTAGAACCAGAAAGGTCAACGCCTAGATTATTTGCAGCAAGAGTGTTTTTCACCGAGATAGCGGGCCATTTTTGGCTGCAGCTGCTTCGGCGAGGCAACCTTTTCGGCAAAATCTGGGCGAACCTAGCGAAAGGAACACGCATGGCTAGCAATGCGCCTGCTTTCACCGTCGGTGATTATGTTGTTTACCCCAAGCATGGCGTTGGCCGTGTGATCGAACTGCAAAGCGAAGAAATCGCTGGAATGCAGCTCGAACTTTATGTTCTCCGGTTTGAGAAAGAGCGCATGACGCTCCGCGTGCCGATGAACAAAATTGAATCCATCGGCATGCGCAAGCTGTCTTCAGACAAGACACTGAAAGAGGCGATGGAAACGCTCAAAGGTAAGCCAAAGGTGAAACGCACCATGTGGTCACGCCGAGCACAGGAATATGAAGCGAAGATCAATTCCGGTGATCTTGTCTCTATCGCCGAAGTGACGCGCGATCTTTTCCGCCCCGATGATCAGCCAGAGCAAAGCTATTCTGAACGGCAGATCTTCGAAGCAGCCTCCAGCCGTCTGGCGCGTGAGCTTGCTGCCATGGAAGAGACCGATGAGCCAGCAGCGCTTGAAAAAATCCTCGAAGTTCTGCGCGAGCATGCTCCGCAATATTACGAGAACACCAAAGAGGATTAATCCGAGACTCTTCGTAAGGTATTTGAAAGGGTCGCCCGGGAACGGGTGGCCCTTTTTCTATGCCTTGCTTGAAGTTGACCAAGGGGTGTATTACATCGGCAATACGCTGCGCTCATAGCGTGCGATATTCAGGTGGAGGAAACAAGGTAATGCGAGCTGAATTTGTGAAACGCGGACTTCCTCTTGCAGCGCTCAGCATGGGCCTTGCGAGTTGCTTTGAGGTTGATGTGACGATCAATGGCGAAGAGGGTGTGCCTCTGTCCGAACTCGAAATGGCGGGCGCTGCACCAACGGAATTATTGCTCGCAGGGTCTGACACGATCATCATCACCGAAGGCGACGAGCTTGCCATTGATGTTGAAGGGTCCGATGAAGCTGTCGACGCTGTCCGCTTTGTACTTGATGACGATGTACTGGGTGTCACTCGCGAGGAAGAATTCTGGAACCTCGATGAAAGCGCCACAATCCGCATCACCATGCCTTCGCCCAAAGACATCACAATCACAGGCAGCGGTAATATTGAGGCTGAAACCCTGAGCGCCGCAAGCGACATTTCAATACTTGGTTCAGGCAGTCTCATCGCTCAAAGCGCGGCGGCGAGTGATATCGATGTGACCATGGGCGGATCGGGCAGCGCAAAACTCGGCTCTGTTCAGGCCCAAAAGGTCGAGATCAGCATTGGCGGATCGGGCAGCGTTTCGATGGAAGGCACAACCGAAGAATTGGAAGTCAATTTAGCAGGCTCAGGCGGGGCACGATTGGCAGATTTTAAGGCCGATGATGTTCAAGTCTCGGTTTTAGGATCAGGAAGCGCCAAGCTTCAATCAGACGGAACGGTTGAAGCCGACATTATGGGATCAGGCAGCGTTAGCGTTTCGGGCAATGCGACGTGCACCGAAAATGCGATGGGTTCCGGCTCACTGATTTGCGAGGCACCCAAAAGCACTGCGGGTGAAAATGACGAGAGCAACGAACCGAGCGCAGAATAGGCTGAACCGCACCTTTCGGGATTTTCCCGAC
The DNA here is from genome assembly GCA_038532855.1 of Pseudomonadota bacterium. Lineage (GTDB taxonomy): Bacteria > Pseudomonadota > Alphaproteobacteria > Sphingomonadales > Sphingomonadaceae > Erythrobacter. The sequence goes on along the minus strand of JBCAZT010000001.1, from coordinate 77,716 downwards.
TTGCCAAACGGATAAGAGCGCGCAACACTGCCGTATGCGCGTTTTACCTTTGATCGGCCTTACTTGTGCCTCTCTCGCCCTATCCGGCTGCCTTGCCCGCACGGCTGCCAATATCGTTACTGCCCCCGTGCGTGTCGCCAGCAAAGCGGTTGATGTTGCGACCACCAGCCAGTCGGAGGCGGACGAAAACCGCGGGCGCGAAATCCGAAAGCGCGAAGAAAAGCTAGGCAAGCTTGAGCGCGAATACCGCAAGCAAAGCGAAAAGTGCCAAGATGGGGACCGCGAAGCCTGCGGAGAGGCACGCGAAATCTACGCCGAGATTCAAGAAGTCTTGCCCACCATCCCAGCCGAACCCGACGACGATTAATCAGGCGGTGTCGCCGCGCGGCGTAGCCGATCATTGATGGCGCGCCCCACCCCTTCATCAGGGATTGGCGCGACCGCCACGCGCGGTTTGTCGGAACCTGCAGCATGATGCAAAGCGTCGTAGAGTTTCGCTGCAGCCTCAATCAGATCGCCAGAGGCTGACAGATTGAAGTCTGCGTCAGGTGAAGCAAAGCCAATCCAAAACTCATCGGCCGCTGGATCTAGCGCGTTCAGGCGCATCGGCTTTCCCGGGGAATAATGGCTGGCAATCTGTCCGGGCGATTCGATGGATTGGCGCTGCGATTGACCGCCCATTCCTTGATCAAAGTAATGCTGGTGGAGCGCGTCAAGATCGACCGGGCCGGGGCGCAATTCCTGCCATGCTCCATTCTCCCTGATGGCCAGAATGCTCGATTCCACACCCTGTTCGCTGGGCCCAGCATCGAGCACGCAATCAATCCGTCCATCCAGAGATGCGAGGACATGATCGGCGCAAGTGGGGCTGATAAACCCGCTGCGATTGGCCGAAGGGGCAGCGATGGGAAAATCTATCTCGCCAAGCAGTGCCTGCATCACAGGATGAGCAGGCGCGCGCAGGGCGACTGTTTCCAGGCCAGCCGTGACCGCCTCTGCCAAATTTGCATTGTCCCGTTTGGGCAAGACAACGGTGAGCGGGCCCGGCCAATGGATCATCACCGCAATATCGGCCTGATCGCTCCACCTCGCGTATTGCGCTGCATGCTCCGCATTGCGAACATGCACAATCAGGGGATTGAAATCCGGACGGCCTTTCGCTTCGTATATCTTCGCAATTGCTGCAGGGGAATCCGCTCTTGCAGCAAGGCCATAAACCGTCTCTGTCGGAACAGCGACAAGCCCGCCCGCTGCAAGGATTCGCGCCGCATGCGCGATGCCTTCAGCGTCGGCTAGGACCACTTCCGTAGCGTTCTTGTCGCTCATGCGATGATCGCTATATTCAACTGCGAGAGATGCCAAGGCCTGCGATCAAAGGTCTCGCCGGATTGCCACATAAATTGAGGGATCAATTAAGCCCGTGAACACCTACACACCCCCCACTCAAGACCAATTGCTTGCCATCCGCGTGAATGCAGGAATTGAAGAGCTCGCCCAGTCTGACAAATTTGCCCATGCCGAAGCCGATCTGGTGGAAGCGATTGTCGAAGGCGTTGGCGCCTTTGCCGCTGGCGAATTTGCTCCGCTTAACCGCGTGGGTGATTTGGAAGGCGCAAAGCTGGAAAACGGCGTTGTCCGTTTGCCCGATGGTTTCAAGTCCGCTTACGATTCTTATGTGGAGCAAGGCTGGAACGCGATTGCTTCGCCTGAGGAATTTGGCGGGCAAGGGCTTCCCTTCACGCTTTCGTGCAATGTGCTCGAAAACCTGGGCGCGGCCAATATGGCGTTTAATCTGCTGCCCATGCTGTCGGTTGGAGCGATTGAGGCACTAGAGCATCATGGCAGCAAAGATCAGCAAGCCAAATATCTGCCCGATCTGGTGAGCGGCAAATGGTCGGGCACGATGAACCTCACTGAACCGGCAGCAGGCTCTGATGTTGGTGCACTTCGCTCAACCGCCGAACCGATTGATAGCGGTGAACATGCGGGCAAGTACAAGATCACAGGCCAGAAAATCTACATCACCTGGGGCGAACACGATCTGGCGGATAATATCATCCACCTGGTGCTGGCCCGTTTGCCGGGTGCGCCTGAAGGATCGCGCGGTATTTCGCTTTTCCTCGTGCCCAAATATCACGTGAATGAGGATGGATCCCTGGGCAATCGCAACGATCTGCGCTGCGTGAGCCTTGAACATAAGCTCGGCATCAATGCATCGCCCACTTGTGTGATGAGCTATGGCGACAATGGCGAATGCATTGGTGAACTGGTGGGGCATGAGAATAAGGGTCTGGCTGCTATGTTCACGATGATGAACAATGCGCGCATCAATGTCGGCAATCAAGGCAATCAGATCGCCGAACGGGCCACACAGCAAGCGATCTATTATGCGATGGATCGGGTGCAATCTGCGCGCGCTGGTTCGCCCGATAAAACCCCTGTTGCCATTATCGAACACCCCGATGTGCGCCGCATGATCTTGCGGATGAAAGCGCTGACGGAAGGTGTGCGGGCTTTGCTTTATTTTTGCGCGGGCCAAGTCGATCGCGGGACGATTGGCGATGATGCGGCGCAAATGCGCGCCGACATCCTTGTGCCGCTCGTGAAAGCCTGGGGAACCGATGCAGGCGTGGAAGTTGCCGGAATAGGCATCCAAATCCATGGCGGAATGGGCTTTGTGGAAGAAACAGGTGCAGCCCAGCATTGGCGCGATTCGCGAATTGCGCCGATTTATGAAGGTACAAATGGCATTCAGGCGGCCGACTTGGTGACTCGAAAGCTTGGCCTTGATGGTGGTGAAGCCATGATTGCCTTGTTCGAAGAAATCGCCCGCGATGCTGCAAGCGAAACCGGCCTATCAGCGCTTGCAACCGAATGTGCTGGGATTGCGCGTTGGATGCGCGATGAGGCAAGCCTTGATGATCGCCTATCGGGAAGCGTCCCGTTTTGCACGATGGCCGCTATCGCTGTTGCGGGCTGGCAATTGATGAAACAGGCCGAAGCGGTTGCAAACGGCGCTGCACCCTCTCTGGCAGACAGCAAGCCTGTCACGGTGCGCTTCTTCCTCGATCGCATAGTGCCTGAAGCTTTGGGCCTTAAAGCCGGTGCGATTGGCGGGTCTGACCTGCTTTACGCATTGCCCGCTGAAAAGCTCGCCGGATAAAGCGGGCGCCGAAGGGATGAGCGATCCGCTGGAACGGATAGCAGCAGCGCTCGAACGGATCGCTCCAGAGGAAGAGCGCCAGACCGATTGGCTTTCGGCTCCGGCCTATCTGTGGGACGGCAAGACGGCGCGTGCCGCCCCTCAATTGAATGCGTTACCGTTGAAATCCCTCCTCGGGATTGACGCGCAAAAAGTCGCGCTGCGCGACAATTGTCTTGCAATGGCCAAGGGGGCTGCTGCGCATGATATGATGCTTTGGGGTGCGCGCGGGATGGGGAAGTCTGCCTTGGTCCGCTCCATAATAGCGGACATTCAGCGCGAACATCGCGATGCGATTGCCCTTGTTCAAGTCGGCAATAGCGCCATTGAGGCGTTACCAGACCTTTTGCTGGACCTAGCCGCGCAAGACCGCGCTTTTGTCCTGTTTTGCGATGATCTGACATTCGATGAACACGATGCGAGCGCCAATTTGGCTTTGCGCAGCTTGCTGGACGGCGGGATCATACCACGGCACTCGCGAATACGCTTTGCGGTCACATCAAACAGACGCGCGCTTTCAAAGCAGGGGGAGAGCGATGATCCTAATGCAATGCACGCACGCGATGAGCGGGACAACTTCCTCGCGCTGGTCGATCGTTTTGGGTTGAACTTGGGTTTCCACCCCTGCGATCAAGAAACCTATTTGGACATTGTCCGTGTTTATCTTGAACCAATAGGCGTCACCTTTGACGAGGTTGAAGCCTGCGCATGGACAGTCGCGCGCGGCAATCGCTCAGGCCGGACCGCGTACCAATTCGCAGTGGAAATGGCGGGGCGAGCCGGCAAAAAGCTGGCTTTATAGACCCGGCAACCCGCCCTGCTCCGCTTGTTCGCGTAGATAATCTTCCTCAAAGGCGCGTCGCGGATCGCTCAATTCGCGTTGCGGTGGCAGGCTTTCCCCTTCATTGGGCGCAATCGCTGCGCCTGGCCCAGCGCCCGGCGCATAAGTGCGCCAAATTATTCCAGCGGTATCGTCAGAAACCAGCAGAGAGCCATCGCCTGCCCATTCAACCCAGGTTGGCCGACCTTTTGTGGTCCCATCATCCTTGAGGAAACCTGTCAGCACCGGAACTGGCTTACCCATAGGATTCCCGCGATCATCAAAGGCCACATAGACCACATCATAGCCCGAAGGAGGCTTGCGATTCCAAGAGCCATGGCGCGCGATAAACGCACCGCTGGCCATTTTCTCGCCCATCAAATGGCCCTCAGCGGTAAACACCAGACCAAGCGCCGCAACATGAGGCCCGAGGGCAAATTCGGGATTGCGTGTATATTCCATCAGGAATTGTGGCATAGGCGCCTCAACGCGGCGATCGATGTTTTCTTTATAGTAGAGCCACGGCCAACCATATTGCGCGCCCACGGGCACATTGGTGAGATAATCGGGCACCAGATCAGACCCAAGCATGTCGCGTTCGTTCACGGTGGTCCACAATTCGCCGCTCCAGGGTGAGAAATCCAAGCCATTGGGATTGCGCAAGCCCCCAGCAAATGGACGCACGCTGCCAGTTTCGATGTTGTATTCCCAAATCGCTGCGCGTCCCTCTTCGACCGCCATGCCAGATTCGCCGATATTGCTGACCGATCCGACCGCAATATACAGCCGGTCACCTTCGGGATTGATTTCCATATTGCGCATCCAGTGCCCACCACCAGGGGGCAGATCCATGAGCTTGCGCGGATCACCAGTCACCGCTTCGCTGCCGAGTTCATAATCAAAGGCAAGCACCGCGTTGTGATTGGCGATATAGAGGACGTTGTCATGCCAGCTTATCCCGGAAGGAGAGTCCAACCCTTCGGCCCGGATGACTTTCTGAAACTCTGCAACCCCATCCCCATCCGCATCGCGCAGCAGGACCAGTTGATTGGCCGATTCTCCTGCAGAACCCGCTTCGGAGAAAAGATAGCCAGCCACCCAGCCACGGATGGTGTCCATAAATCCGCCTTCACCATCCTCTGTGGTAGCGGGCGCTCGGGTCAGAGTGACCAAAACATCGCCATTTGGAAGAGCGTAAAGGACGCGCGGATGATCAAGACCTTCGGCAAAGCGATTGACGGCAAGCCCGTCTGCCGCCGCAGGGACATCACCGTCTTCCCATCCAACGGGCTTAGCAATCGCTACAGTGGGGAAGCTTTCCTCATCAGGTTCCCCAAGAACAGGCTCGGTCCCTGCGACCTCATCAACCGAAAGTTCAGCCGTATCGCCGCGTGTCAGCAAAAACAGCCCAATCCCAAGAAGGACGATTAGGACAAGCAGGGTGATCGAAGTCTTGCGAAGAATGCTCATACGCGTAGCGATAGAGAGCCGCAGCACTTGCGGCAATATGCGAAGCGCTGCATGGGCAGATGATCTGCAAATCGCCCAATTAAACGGTGGCACTGTCTTATGTTTGATTTCAAACCTGACCCCGCACTAGCGCCAGATGAGCTGTATCGTCAGCTGATCGAGGCAGCCGACGCTTTGACGGCAGACGAGCCGGATCCGGTGGCCAATATGGCCAATATAGCCTCGCTAATGTGGGAATTTCTCAGCGACCTTAATTGGGCGGGATTCTACCGCGTTGGTCCTGCGTTAAAGGGAGGCGAGGAATTGATCTTAGGGCCTTTTGTCGGGCGACCCGCTTGTATCCGCATACCTTTTGGTCAGGGCGTGTGCGGGGCAGCTGCGCAATCCGCCACAACTCAGCGGATCGAAGATGTTCACGCCTTTCCCGGCCATATTGCCTGCGATGCTGCAAGCCAGTCTGAACTGGTTGTTCCGATCGTGCGAGGCGGCGATGTGATCGCAGTGATCGACCTCGACAGCCCCCAGAAAGCACGATTTACACCCGATGATGCCAAGGGGATTGAAGGGTTGGCGAAGCTAATCGCAAATCGAATTTAGCTGGACCAAGTAGATGGCGACTTTCGGAGCTATCCAATTGTAATTCCTTGTAAGGTTAACGACCCGAAACGACACAAAAGGCCATGTGCGATTAGGAGTTACAAAAACCTGATGGTAAACAGAACCCTAACGTCGCGAAATTGATTGGGTTCGAGTCGTTTTGAGAATTACGTCAAAGAAAGCCCGCAAGAAAAGAAGAGGGAATGCAATGGAAAAGACGCTGCCAATTCGAGCCATTTTGAGTGTTTCATGCGCGCTGGGAGTAGCCGCATTTGCAACAGGAGCCGCCGCACAATCGCTGCCGCAAGCTGTTCCGTCTCCGTCAATTTCGACGCACACACCCTCCCAGCTGCCTGTTGAGACGGTTGAGACTATTACGGGTCCCGATGGTGTTGAAACCATCACTCGGACACGCCGCATTCCAGCACAAGCTATCCCAGTGCAGACATCACAGGTGCCCGCTCAACAGGTTCCGGTCTATCAGCCAACGTACCAAACTGTGCCTTATCCCGGTGCAGCTTACCCAACCGCAGCATATCCGGTCGCACCCGCAACCACACAGGTCGTGGGACGCGAACAGTGGATCAATGAATGCCAGCGGCGCACTGCAAACCTATCAGACGATGACCGCAGTGAGCTTATCGGTGGCCTTATTGGTGCAGGCGTCGGAGGCCTAGCCGGCAACCGTATCGCCAGTGGAAACCGTTTGGTTGGCACTTTGATTGGCGCAGCGGCAGGCGGCGGCGCGGGATCTGTGATTGGAAACGCGCTGAAAGGCGAAGACAAAGCAGGTTATGATTGCGCAACCGCTCTCGATGATTACCTGCAGCAATATTCTGCCAACAATGGTCGGCTCGCATCGCGGACCATTCCTGCCACCGCACAGGCCCCACAATATGTGAATTACGCGCCCCAAGGATATTATCCTTACCAAGCGCCAGCCTATCAAGGCACCTATCAGCAGCCACAGCAAGTGGTTTGGGTGCCCGTTCAGGTTGAACAACCACAGCGCGTTATCGTACGTGAAACCGTGCGTACAGAAGGTGTGCCAGCGGCAAGCCCGCAGCGCATAGCTGTGCCAACGGGTTCAAAACTCATCCGAGAATAATTGAAGAGGCGGCGCCCAAACAAAGCGCCGCCTTTTTATATATCGCCGCCAGTCAATCGCTGACACACCAGATCCAATTGATCGAGTGTGGTGTAGCGGATGGTGATTGACCCCGTACGCGGATCAGCGTCTGACTTGATCGAAACAGGCAGGCCTAAGAACTCTTCCAAATGGTTTTGCACCGCCTCAATATCGGCATTGTGGCTGGGATCTGCGGCAAAATCACTAACCCCGCCAATTTTTGCTGCCGGCTTTGATGATTTACGAACCAATTTTTCAATCTGGCGGACCGACAAATTGTCATTCACCGCACGCTTAGCCAGATCGGCAGCATCATCCTGACCAATCAACGCGCGAGCATGACCCATCGACAATTGGCCGCCCTCAACCAGATCCAGGACGGCTTCGGGTAAGTTCAAAAGACGCTGAATATTGGCCACATGGCTGCGTGATTTTTCGACCATGCGCGCAATATCGGCCTGCGTCATTGCTTCTTCATCAGCCAGCTTTTGATAGGCGCGCGCTTCCTCGACAGGGTTAAGGTCTTCGCGCTGTAAGTTCTCGATCAAAGCGAGTGCCGTCACCTCACGATCATCAAGATTGCGCACGAGAGCTGGGATTTCATGTAGGCGTGCTTTTTGCGCTGCCCGCCACCGGCGTTCGCCCGCAACCAATTGAAAAGATCCGGGTTTTACGGGTCTAACGATGATCGGTTGAATAACTCCGCGCGTCGCAATGGACGATGCAAGCTCTTCCAATGCTGTCTCATCGAAGTGCTTGCGCGGGTTGCCCGGAAGCGGCGAAATTGACGCAATGCTGAGCATCTTAAGCGGCGAATCAGCGCTCGCTCCTACCGCTGAAGATGTCTCAGTAGCAGCGCTGGTGGGCACGCCGCTATCACCGGGGCTTGGTGAGCGAGCGAGTGGCTCTTCGCGCTTGGTTTCACCCAACAATGCGCCCAAACCTTTGCCCAACTTCTTCTTGCGAACAGCAGCGCTGGGTTGGGGCACAGAAAATTCTATATCTTGAGTGGATTTCTTACTCACGCTGCCTGCCTTTCATCTGGGAAACGCCCAATCAATTCGCGGGCCAATGCGATGTATGCGCGGCTGCCAACGCAGGAATGATCATAGACCAATGCGGGCAAGCCATGGCTGGGTGCCTCAGACAATCTCACATTGCGGGGAATCACGGTTTCAAACACCAATTGCCCCAAACAATCACGCACATCGTCAGACACCTGATCAGTCAAACGATTGCGTCGATCAAACATGGTTAGAGCCACGCCAATAATATCGAGAGAAGGATTGAAGAGCTGCTGGACCTTTTCAACGGTCTGAAGAAGTTGGCTTAGGCCTTCCAGGGCAAAGAACTCGCATTGCAAAGGAACAAGCAAGGTATCGGCTGCACACAGCGCGTTCAGCGTGAGAAGCCCCAAGGATGGTGGGCAATCGATAAAGCAGATATCGTGATCGGTATGATTGGCCAAAGCGCTGCGAAGCCGCGCTGTGCGGTCTTCTACCGACACCAACTCCACTTCCGCCCCGCTCAGGTCTACGGTTGCGGGGATTACATCCAATGAGGGAATAGTTGTGCGGGTGATTGCATCTTCAAGCGGAACGCCATCGACAAGCAAATCATAGCTAGACACCTCCCGCTCAGAATTATCGACACCCATACCGGTTGATGCATTGCCCTGAGGATCCAAATCAATCAGCAGGGTCCGCCAACCCGTCGCAGCCATTGCGGTGGCGATGTTGATCGCTGTTGTTGTCTTTCCGACACCGCCTTTTTGATTGGCAATTGCGATTGTTAGCATTTATTTCCCATCCATCTGGTGTCGAAAACGACCCTAGCGACGCTATTTGCTTACGATGATCCCCGCATCGCTGTCGGTCAATGACTGTTTCACGTGAAACATCGCTCGAATCGATTTTTTCTGCTCCTCCAATTCGTGCGCCGCAGACCGCCCTTTGGGCAATAGGTAGCGCGTGCTCTTTGTGGAGAAGGGTGCGGATAAGCTGAGGAGCTTTTTCAGAGGAGCAAAAGCCCGTGCCGAAATGACACTCACGGGAAACGGGGAAATGCGTTCCAATCGCTGACCGTCGACACGGCAATGATCTAAGCTGAGTGTGTCACTGCAACGCTCCAAAAACTCCACTCGCCTCGCACGGGATTCAACCAAGACCATCGGCCAATCTGGCCTCAGAATAGCGATTATTAAGCCTGGAAATCCCGCGCCCGTGCCAAGATCAAGCCAAGGTTCCTTGGGAATCGTGACTGTTTCACGTGGAACATATTCAAGAAGTTGCGCGCTATCGGCAAAGTGGCGCTGCCAGATCAGTTCCTCTGATGGTTTGCTGATCAGGTTTTGCTTCTGATTTTCCTCCAGCAAAAGGCACCTAAATTGCTCAAGGCGCTCCATAGCCTGCACATCAGCCCATCGCTCACAATACGCCTTGGCTTCAGTTTCGTTGGTGATCAGTCCCAGAGAGCTCACGCGGCACGCTGATTGGAGGGTTTGCTCTTTTCCTGCGCACGCCGGGCATGAACTAATAAAGCTGAAAGCGCGGCAGGGGTTACTCCGGGCACCCTTCCCGCAGCAGCCAAGGTTGCAGGAGCAGCCGCGCTTAAGCGTTCCACCATCTCATTGGAAAGCCCAGGGACCGCGTCATAAGGAAAGTCTGATGCAAGCTTGAGACCTTCGCTTGCCCGTAAGTCACGCAACTCTGCATCCTGGCGGGCCAGATAGGGAGCATAGGCCGCATCTTCGGCCATTTCCTCTGCCAACACAGGGTCTAACAAAACCGCATCACCAAGCCACGGCTCCAGTTCTGAAAGGCCTATTCCATCATGTCTGAGCCATTCTGTTAGCGGTTTTTCGCCTCCATCCCGGCGAACATTCAGACCATGGTCCGCTAGGTCGGTCGCGCTGATATGATCATTCAAAGCAGTGGTGAGCGCCGATCTATGCTCCTCCCTTTGCTCATGCCATTGCTGGCGCTCTCGCCCGATACAACCCAGTTCAATCCCAAGCGGCGTAAGGCGTGTCGCTGCATTGTTGGCGCGCAATCTGAGGCGGTATTCGGCGCGCGCTGTGAGCATACGGTAGGGCTCACTCACTCCCTGAAGCGTCAGATCATCAACCATAACCGCCATATAGGAATTCGCTCGATCCAATGCTGGGCCTCCAACACCCTTCACAGCCGCTGCCGCCTCCAAGCCAGCGATCAGGCCTTGAGCAGCGGCCTCTTCGTAGCCGGTGGTCCCATTGATCTGGCCAGCACAGTAAAGGCCGGGGATAGCGCGCAATTGCAAATCAGAGGTGAGAGCCCGCGGATCGATATGATCATATTCCACCGCATAGCCGGGCTCTACAATGGCAACGTCAGCAAGGCCCGGCATCACCCGCAGCATTGCATCCTGCACATCGACAGGCAGGCTGGTGCTTATGCCGTTCGGATAGACAAGGTGCGTATCCAGACCTTCGGGTTCCAAGAAAATCTGGTGCCCATCTCGATCACCAAACCGGTGGATCTTGTCCTCAATCGAAGGGCAATAGCGCGGACCTGCTGCATCGATCGCTCCTGAAAAAAGCGGCGAGCGATCCAGATTTGCGCGAATAATATCATGCGCGGCATGTGTGGTGCGTGTGATCGCGCAGAACACTTGTGGGTTTTGTCGGCCCTTCGCCAGCGGCGACATCGTCCAATTTTGTCCGTCAGAGGGCTGCTCTTCAAGCTGAGACCAATCAATCGTCCGCCCATCCAAACGAGGCGGTGTCCCCGTTTTAAGTCGAGCCATTGGAAGGTTTGCACCGCGCAGCTGCTCAGCCAAGCGCGAAGCTGCGTTTTCCCCAATGCGCCCGCCTACAAACCGCTCTTCGCCGCGGAACAGAATCCCACCCAAAAATGTGCCCGTGCACAGAACAACACGCCCAGCGCTAAGCTGTGTGCCATCAGCCAATTCTAGTCCAGTGACCTTGCTGGTATCCAGGCGTAAGGCCGCAGCCTCGCCTTCAATAAGTGTGAGATTGCTTTGCGCTTTGACAGCTTTTTGGACGAAGGCCTTGAACAAGGTCCGGTCCGCCTGAACACGCGGCCCCCATACAGCGCTGCCTTTTGACCGGTTGAGCATCCTATAGTGGATCGCGCCTGCGTCAGCAGCCCGCGCCAGAACGCCATCGAGCGCATCAACTTCGCGCATCAAATGGCCCTTGCCAAGGCCACCAATCGCAGGATTGCAGCTCATCGCACCAATAGCGTTGAGATCGAAGCTGACCAAGCCTGTACGCACGCCCATACGCGCTGAAGCCATCGCAGCTTCCACACCGGCGTGACCGCCGCCGATTACCAGGACATCAAATTCGTGCATGGGAGCAAAATAGGCACTTCGATGCTCAAGGTCAAAGCTGTTTCACGTGAAACATCGAAAAGCGCAAAAGACGACTATTTCCCGATGCAAAATCGGCCAAACAAAGCATCCAGCATGTCTTCGGTTGTCGCTCGACCCACAATCTTATCAAAACCCGCTCGCGCCCGCCGTAACTCCTCCGCAAGCAGCAACGGGTCACGCCGCGTTTGAGCAGCACCCAAGGCCTCACTCACTTCGGCCAATATCCCATGCTGACGGGCATTCAGAGCCGCCTCACCTGGTTTGGGGAGGATGTGCTGCGCTTTTTCAACGAGCGCTTCCTTCAAAGCACGCATCCCTTCACCGGTTTTGGCAGAAACACAAAAGGCACCTTCGCCCTTGCCCACGAAGTCGGGTGTGTCGAATTGTGCGGCAATCTCGATCGATCCTGTCGGCCCATCCCCTTCCGACCCCAACCATAGAACAATATCTGCGCGCTCCAATTCGGCATTGGCCCGCTCTATTCCGATTGTTTCAATGGCGTCGCCACTCTCAGTGCGAAGCCCTGCTGTGTCTACAAACACAAAAGGCACGCCCAATATGCCTACCCCGCGCTCGATTACATCGCGGGTCGTACCTGCAATCGCCGAAGTGATCGCAGCCTCGCTTTCAACAAGAGCGTTGAACAAAGTGGATTTGCCAGCATTTGGTGGGCCGGCAAGAACCACCCTGATCCCAGCGCCAAGACGATCTGAGCGAGGGCGCGATAACCAATCGGCGATTTCGGCAGACAAAGATTGAATGTTCCACGTGAAACTTTCTGGAAGCTCGCCAACATCGTCCTCGTCCGAAAAATCGAGCACCGACTCGATCTGAGCCGACGCTTGCAAAACGCGATCTCGCCAAGCCTCGACCAGCCGAGATAAAGCCCCGCCCGCATTCGCTATCGCCGCTGCTCTTTGCAATTCTGTCTCAGCAGAAAGCAGATCCGCCAGCCCCTCAGCCTCGGCAAGATCGATGCGTCCATTGGCAAAGGCTCTGCGAGTGAATTCGCCCGGCTCTGCCGCGCGCAATCCCTCTATCCGACCCAAAGCCGCGCACACGCCAGCCAACACCGCCCTGCCGCCGTGGCAATGAAGCTCTGCGCAATCTTCGCCCGTCGCGTTATTTGGACCTGGCAACCAGAGGACAAGAGCTTCATCTAGAACTTCGCCGCACTCATCACGCAGTTTTGCAAGACTGGAACGGCGCGGTTCAAACTTGCGCCCACTCAGTGTTTTTAGGGCATTTCCCGCTTGGGGGCCGCTCACCCGGATCACGCCAATCGCAGATGGCGGCGCGCCGCTCGACACCGCAAATATGGTCGCATCACCAGCGCTCATTGTCGTACCAATTCAAATCGAAACACGAATGTCTCTATTCGTCAGAAGAGCTTTTCTTACCCGGCGATTTCGAGCCACCAGCAGCGGCACCCATCCCGCCTTCAACAAAGCTTTGGAACAATTTCATGCCCATTTGCCCCATAGGAGCCAGACGCTGAGCATATTCCTGCAATTGGTCTGGATTGCTGACACCCTGCATCGCTTTGGTGATATTTTCGACATAGACCGAATTGGCCTGACTCACATCGGGCAAACCCATAAAACTGCGCGCCTCTTCGGGAGTGCAATCGATTTCGATGTTTATTTTCATTGGAGCCCGCCTCTCTATTGTGCTGCTGACCCATATTTGGGGCAAACCTAAGCGAACTACAACTAGCCTGCCACATTCCAAACCCAAGATAGATCAGGAAATGGACACAGTGCGCAGCTCGGCAAGAAAGCATTCTATGCAGTCTGCAACACTTTGAGGCATTTCCGTCTCAATGCGCTCTCTTAGGTAAGAAAGAACTTCACCACCCGATGATTTGGGGACACGGCGCATCGACCAATTTGCAAACAGATTTGCTGCGATTTGCTCATCGAGAACAATTTCGCACCTATCGTGACGTACATCGCTTTTGATCAACGCGAAAAGCTGTGTGACCTGATCATCGGGTCCTTCAAGCAGTTGGAGAAAGCGACCATTGGCGTAAAGGAGAAATCCGGTCACGCCCACCTGTCCATTGTAGCGTGACGAGGCGGAAACAAGCCGGAATAGATCCCCTTCTTTAAACCGCTCGGAAGCATGGCTGGTGTAGATGACGCGGCGCATAGCCTAAGGCTAGCTTACAACCGCTCAACAAAGCCTTAACTCAGGACCTGCATGCCAAGCCCAGGGATCGCAATCAGTTCAGAACCGCAAAATTCATAACCATCCGTCTGATCTCTTTATCGAGCGATTTTGGTAAGTCCTCTTCAAGCATTTGTCTCCTATCTTCAATGCTTTGAGCGATCATCACCCGTTTCATAGCCCAATCTGGACAGCCGCGTTTTGATATGGCGCTGCGATCCAAAACCGAAATGCCAGTGTGTCTTGGATCATGCGTGATCCGCACCATCAAGGGGACCAATTCAGCCTCCTCCCCTTCAAGCAGCTGGAGAAAGTTACGCCCGTTATACAACAGCAGGCCGGTGATCCCCCGCTCTGGATTGTTGCGAGCGCTGCTTTCAAGAATATTATCCACCTCCTCACGCGAAAGGCTGGGCGCAGTGCTGATGTAGAGATATTGGCTGAGCATAGTCTGAAAGGTTCCCCGTTTGGCCCTTTTGGCGGGCCTTCAGGGATAACCCTTACAGATGTAGATGGAGGTGTCTAAGCGATCTTGCAGCTAATGCGTGGATCATTCACCGCTTGCATGCTCGGCCAAATAGTAATCGGGTTGACCCTTTGGATCCACAGGGACGTACAACACACTCAAAAGGAGCGCAAAAAACATCGACCACGGCAAAATACCTATGATAATACCCGGCAACAACGTGGCCAAATGAACGCTCAGCAGAAAGCCTAGAGCTTTAATAGCCCGACGCTTGGTACTCGAAATGGAGTGGGATGATCGAGGACACCGGCTTCGCGCAATATGTCGCTTGCCACTCCATAGTCCTCGTAAATGACGCTCAATCGATGACCGCCCAAGGCCATCGAATTGAACTCCACTGAAGCATAGGCTTCACCATCAATGACAGTGTGTATCCCATACCCATTCAGCATGCCTGCGATAAGGCGCGCCTCGAACCGCGAAACGAAAATCGCGATGACTACAAGGCCGCGCCTATCTCCCGACATTACTGGTTCATCGTATCGAAGAAATCTTCGTTGGTTTTTGAGTCTTTCATCTTGTCGAGCAGGAATTCCATCGCATCGACTGTGCCCATTTGCATCAGGATCCGGCGCAGGACCCACATCTTGGACAGCTTATCCTTTTCAACCAGCAATTCTTCCTTACGCGTGCCAGACTTACCAACATCAAGAGCTGGGAAGATGCGTTTGTCAGAGACTTTGCGATCGAGCACGATTTCTGAGTTACCGGTGCCTTTGAATTCTTCGAAAATCACTTCGTCCATGCGGCTGCCGGTATCGATCAGTGCAGTTGCAATGATGGAAAGCGATCCGCCCTCTTCGATATTCCGCGCCGCACCAAAGAAACGCTTAGGCCGTTGCAAAGCATTGGCATCAACGCCGCCTGTCAGAACCTTACCCGAGCTTGGCACAACCGTGTTGTAAGCCCGGCCAAGACGCGTGATGGAGTCGAGCAGGATGACCACGTCATTCTTGTGCTCAACCAGACGTTTCGCCTTTTCAATCACCATTTCAGCGACTTGCACGTGGCGATTGGCAGGTTCATCAAAGGTGGATGAGATCACCTCACCGTTCACGCTGCGCTGCATATCGGTGACCTCTTCAGGTCTTTCATCAACGAGCAGAACGAGCAAGAACACCTCAGGGTGATTGTCGGTGATTGCCTTTGCAATGTTTTGGAGCAGCACCGTTTTACCCGTGCGTGGCGGCGCAACAATCAAAGCGCGCTGACCTTTACCCTGTGGTGATACGATATCGATCACGCGGGCCGATTTGTCTTTCACGGTCGGATCGAGCGTGTCGAGATTGAGCTTTTGTTCGGGGTAAAGCGGTGTGAGGTTGTCAAAATTGGTCCGCAACCGGACCGCTTCGGGCTCTTCGAAATTGACTGTCGTAAGACCCGTCAGCGCGAAATACCGCTCGCCCTCTTTGGGTGCGCGGATTTCGCCTTCCACTGTGTCGCCTGTGCGCAGACCCCATTTGCGGATTTGATTGGGCGAGACGTAAATATCATCCGGCCCAGCAAGATAGTTTGCCTCGGGAGAACGCAGGAAACCAAAGCCATCCTGGAGCACTTCAATCGTGCCGATGCCCATGATTTTCTCTTCGTATTCCTCATCCTCTGCAAGCTCGCGAAGGATGCTGAACAACAAATCCTGCCGCCGCATAGTGGACGCGCCTTCAACGCCCAATTCTTCTGCCATGGCGACCAATTCGGCCGGAGTTTTTGTTTTTAAGTCTTTAAGATGCATTGGTATTTGTAATCCAATAAGTCAGGTAATGGCCGGGTCGTCAGTGCCTCTTTTTAATCAAAGAGGTGCCCCAGTTTATGATTAATGATTTGGGGCTGGGCTTGGAGAAAGCAGACGATGCCTGATGCGAACAATCAGACAAATCCGGTGTGGAGCGTTATAAATACGGCCAGCGATGAGCGAGGTCAATCCGCCGCGATCATATCGGGCGAAAAAACTGCTGGCTCAAAATGGTCGCACATAAACCAGCAGAACAATCAGAACCAAGAGAAGCCCAGGAACCTCGCCCGTCATGCGCAGCGTTTTCTCGGTTAAAGGCCGCTCCCCGCGTGCCATTTTCTTGGTCTGAGCAACAAGCCAGCCGTGATATCCGCTCAAAAGAACGACAAGCAGGATCTTTGCATGCAACCAACCACCGCCGCTAAAGGCCTGCAGCCCGGTCGCCAACGTCAGCCCCAACACCCACACAATAATAAGGCTGGGGGTCAAAATGATTTTGCGCAATTTGCCCATGCGCTCTGCCCATTTTGCCTCACCTTCAGAGCCAGGCTCATGATCGAGCATGTAGATACATTGGCGTGGGAGCATGAAAAGCCCGGCAAGCCAAAAAACCATAAAGACCACATGGCCAATCTTGAGCCAAGGATAGAGGCTGGGGAACACTTCCTGCATAATGCGTCGTTTATCCTCTTAGAGCGCTCAACAATTCTTCGACATGCGGGATCGGAGTAAACTGCCCAATACCATGACCGAGATTGAACACGTGCGGTCTGTCTTCGAAAGCTTCAAGGATGAATTTCACACGCTTTGGCAAAGCCGGCCCGCCTGCTTCAACCAAAAGCGGATCAAGATTGCCTTGGACAGGCATGCCAGAAGGCAGAGAAGCATGCACAGCGGCCGGATCGAGCGTTTCATCCATCCCGATTGCATCAACACCTGTTTCGCGCGCGTAGGCGGCCAATTTGGAGCCTGCGCCTTTTGGAAAACCAATCACAGGTGTTTCGGGGTGAGATTGTTTGAGCGCTGCTGTGATTTTGGCATTGGGCGCAATTACCCAACGCTCAAATTCATCCGGCGCTAGGCTCCCTGCCCAGCTATCAAACAATTGCACCGCTTCTGCGCCTGCATCAATCTGTCCGCGCAGATAGCCAATGGTCACAAGGATAATCGCATCAAGGATTGCCTGCATCCGCTCAGGATCTTGGTAGGCGAGCAATCGCGCGGGGCCCTGATCTTTGGAACCTTCGCCTGCAATCATGTAGGTTGCAACAGTCCAAGGCGAACCTGCAAAACCAAGCAATGTCACATCATCACTGATCAGCTTTCGCGTCAGGCGCAGAGTTTCGTAAATGGGGTCAAACCGTTCAGGCGCTTGCGAGAAACTCGCCAATTCCGTCTCAAGCAAAGTGGGGCTAAGTTTCGGGCCTTCACCAGCAAGAAATTCCAGCCCTTGCCCCATAGCATGAGGGACAATCAGGATGTCAGAAAACAGAATTGCTCCATCAAACCCGAAACGGCGAATAGGTTGCACAGTGATTTCAGCTGCGGCCTCGCTATCGTAAACCAGCTCCAGAAAGCCGCCTTTTTCCGATCTTAACTCGCGATATTCAGGAAGGTAGCGACCCGCCTGACGCATAAGCCAAACCGGCGGTATTTCTTGGCGTTGTCCCTTCAATGTGTCGAGCAATGGGCCCGGCATAGTCCCTCCTAAAAACAATATAATTATATTATATAAGATTGATGGTGTTTGTTGGCCCTGTGGAAACTGGGAATTACCAGCCTCCTGCCCGATTTCGGGGAAAGTGCAAGGCAAATTGACACAATGCGAATCCCGATCAAAGCTGAGTCAAGCAAGAGCTATCCCCACTCTTCCCAGCGTGTCTAAAACCTCTATCCCATGTCGATAATCAGCCAGACGGAACCCTCGCTATTGGGCATGAAATCCCATCCCCTGCTTGTAGACGATTTCCTCCCGTGGTTTATGCCTAGGTGTTTCCACAGGGCAATTCTCGCTCGATTTATTAAGATTGCACACCATGAACCGCATCAATCTCCACCTTGTTTCGGATTCCACAGGCGAAACGCTGGAGATGATAGCGAAAGCGGCTTTGGCGCAGTTCGATGATCCTGATGTGAGCCGACATTTCTGGCCGATGGTGCGATCAAAACAGCATTTGGATCGGATTGTGCCCGATCTTGCTGATAATCCCGGACTTGTCTTTTACACTCTCGTCAATCCAGAAAGCCGCGCGCGGTTGGAAGAGCATTGCCGCCATTTGGGCCTTCCTGCTGTGCCCGTGCTGGATCAGGTGACAGCCGCTCTCGAAGCGCAATTGGGCCAAGAAGCGCATGGCCGGCCCGGACGCCAGCACAATATGGATGATGCCTATTTCAAGCGGGTTGATGCCATCCAATATACAATCGCGCACGATGATGGTGTCGGGCATGAAGATTGGGAAGAGGCTGACATCGTTCTTGCAGGCGTGTCGCGCAGCTCCAAAACGCCGACATCCATTTATCTCGCCAATCGCGGGTATAAGACGGCGAACATCCCTTTGGTGGTCGAAAGCCCTCCCCCAAAAACCTTGTTCGGTTTGCGCAATCCATTGGTGGTCGGATTGACAACAGCGTCTGAGCGGCTGGTCCAAATCCGCCGCAACCGATTGCTATCTCTCAATGAGGGGACTGAAACCGCCTATGTCGATAATGAACGCGTGAAAGCGGAGCTGCAATTTGCCCGCCGAATGTTTGCCGATAATGGTTGGCCGGTGATAGATGTCACGCGGCGTTCCATTGAAGAAAGCGCAGCGGCAATTATTCGTTTGGTTCAAGAAAGAAAGCGGCGGGATAAAACCGTTGGGGGTGTGTCAAAACCGATATGAGCACGCCCAACCTAATCCTTGCTTCAAAATCTTCCTCGCGCCGTGCCATGCTGGATGCGGCGGGCGTTATGTATGAAGCGATCCCTGCAAATATCGATGAGCGCGCTGTTGAAGCGGGTTTAGACGGTGCTGCGCCGGGTGAAATTGCCGAAGCGCTTAGCGTTGCAAAAGCCGCCGCTTTGGTGGCCGATCATCCCGGCGCCTTAATCCTTGGCAGTGACAGCCTGGTTGTTGCAGGTGGTCAGCGTTTCGATAAGCCGACATCGCGCGAAAATGCTGCTGAGCATCTCCGGTTCTTCTCCGGTAAGACAATCGAATTGCACAGCGCGGCTGCATTGGTGCGCGCGAACTGCTGCGAATGGGCTGTACAATCAAAAGCCTCGTTGCATGTCCGTGAACTGTCCGAGGATTTTATCGCCCATTACCTCGATCAGGAATGGCCCGAGGTTGGCTTTACTGTCGGCGTATTTCGGATTGAGGCGATGGGGGTTCAACTGTTTGAACGTATCGAAGGCGATCAGTTCACCGTCTTGGGAATGCCGCTTTTGCCGCTTCTCGAGGCCTTGCGCGATCAAGGCGTTTTGATGCGATGAGTGATCCAGAAAACACGCCTTTTGCCGAAGTGATCGGCGATCCTATCATGCAGTCAAAATCGCCTTTGATCCACGGGTTCTGGATTAAACGGCTTGGCATTGAGGCCCGCTATGGCGCGCGCCGTGTCACTGTTGAAACCCTGCCTGATTATATCGAAACATCGCGCCAAAATCCGAAATGGCTTGGGTGCAATATCACTATGCCTTTAAAGCAGGCGGTGATCCCGTTGATTGATGAGTTGGAGCCGATTGCTGAAGCGATTGGCGCGGTGAACACTGTTTATCGCGGGGACAATGGCAAACTGATCGGCACCAACACTGATGCGGGCGGATTTCTTGAACCGCTTGAAGATATCCTCAAAGACCAACACCTTTTTCGAATGGCGCGCATTATCGGTAATGGCGGCGCAGCGCGTGCAATTGTTGCTGCCTTGGCGCAGCGCGGTTTCACCCTTGTTCTGGCGGCGCGCAATGTTGGCAAGGCTCGCAGCTTATTGGGCGAGATTGCGACCAATGGTGAGCACTACACCGCCCCTCTTGCCCATTTCGCTGAAGCAACAGATTTTGACTTTGATGATCGCGAAGGCTGTCTTGATCTTATTATCAACGCCTCGCCCTTGGGGATGAGAGGGAACCCGCCGCTGAGCTTTGATTGGAGCCATGCGCCGCCCGGCAGCATTGTGTATGACATTGTGACGAGCCCTACTGAGACGCCCTTTCTTATGTCGGCAAAAGAAGCCGGATTCCAAACGGTTTCCGGCCTTGGCATGCTGGTGGGACAGGCTGCCATTGCGTTTGAGAAACTTTTTGGACAAGCCCCACCCCGCGCTTTCGATGAGCAATTGCAGGATATGCTGCGGGTATGACCAAGCAATCTGGATCAAACACACCGATGATGCTTGGGCTTACCGGGTCAATTGGAATGGGCAAATCAACCGTTGCGGCCATGTTTGAAGAAGCTGGAGTGCCTGTTTTCGATGCCGATGCTGCGGTGCGCGCAATGCAGGGCCCGGATGGGGAGCTGATCCCTGCCATTGAGGCGGCCTTCCCCGGGGCAACAGGCCCTCAAGGTGTTAATCGGGAAAAGCTGGGGGAAATGGTTTTTGGCGATCGTGATAAATTGTCGGCGCTAGAAGCCATCGTTCACCCCGCTGTTGCGCAAAAGCGGGCGCAGTTCCTTTCGGATAATGCCGAAGCTTCGATGCTGCTGTTCGATATCCCTTTGCTGTTCGAACGAGGTAGCGAGGTGGGATTTGATGCAGTGATCGTTGTGTCTGCTCCTGCTGAAATGCAGCGCGAACGTGTGCTGTCCCGGCCCGGAATGACCCGAGAAAAGTTTGAACACATCCTATCGCTGCAAGTGCCCGATGCGCAAAAGCGCGAAAAGGCCGATCACATTATCGATACATCAACAAGCCTTGCCGAAACCAAGCAGCAAGTGGCCGAATTGGTGGAGCACCTGAGGATGAAAGGTTCGACATAGCGCCCTGCGCTTCGGCGCATCTGTGTTTGTCACCCCTTGCACTTGAACGCTCTTGGGTGAATAACCCTGCCAATGCGCGAAGTGGTATTTGACACCGAAACAACCGGCCTCGATCCTAAAACTGGCGACCGGATGGTTGAAATTGGCTGCGTTGAAATGATCGACCGGGTCGAAACCGGAAAGACATTCCACGCTTACTACAATCCTGAACGTGACATGCCGTCAGCGGCTGAAGAAGTGCACGGCCTTTCCGCCAGTTTTTTGTCGGGAAAGCCGCTTTTTTCGCAAGGCGCGGATGAATTGCTCGAATTCCTTGGTGATGCGCCGCTGGTTGCACACAATGCGAGCTTTGATTTCGGGTTTTTGAACGCGGAGCTTGAACGCATTGGCCGCGAGCCGATTTCGATGGAGCGCATGGTCGATACGGTCGCGATTGCGCGCAAGAAACACCCTGGCGCCAAAGCGTCTTTGGACGCGCTTTGTACGCGTTATGGCATTGATCGCAGCCACCGGGTCAAACACGGCGCGCTGCTGGATGCGGAATTGCTGGCGCAAGTTTATGTCGAGCTGAAAGGCGGCCGACAAATCGGATTGGAGCTTGCAGCCGATAGTGATGGTGTGGCCAACGAGGCTGCGGCGGCACCCAATCAGGCACAATCTGCAAAGCCGCCAACCAAACAACGCCGCGAACCGCGCCCCCACACTGCATCTGCGGAAGAATTGGCCCGTCACAGCGCTTTTGTCGAAACAATAAAAGATGCGATCTGGGTCCGGTAATCGGCTTATTTTGACCAAGGGCGCTAGGCACGGCCCCCATTTTGAAGAGGACAGGCAAGGATGGATATCAGGATCTCTGGACATCAGGTGGAAACCGGAAACGCCTTGCAAGAACACGCATCTGACCGATTGATCGGGATTGTCGAAAAGCATTTTGACCGGGCATTGTCGTCCCATGTGACATTCGGAAAAGGCCCTGCAGGCGGCTTTACCTGCGATATCGTGACGCATGTTAACCAGGGCATGATCCTAAAAGCACAAGGCAATGCGCAAGATGCGCATCAGGCGCTCGATCAAACGGCTTCAAAAATTGAAAAGCAATTGCGCCGTTACAAACGCCGCATCACCGATAGGCATGAACGCGCTGCCCATGCCCGCGCTGAAGAAGAGGCGGCCTATACGATTCTCGCTGCTGAGGAACCCGAAGAAGAGGTGGTAAGCGATGCGCCGCCCATCATTGCTGAGACCCGCGTAGATGTACCAACCGCCACTGTCGCCGACGCGGTTATGATGCTCGATTTGCGCGATACCCCGGCTCTGTTCTTCAAAAATGCTGGCACTGAACGGCATAATATGGTTTATCGCCGCCAAGATGGATCAATCGGTTGGGTTGAACCACGTTAGGACCTTACAAACGGGATTGCAGTAATGCTGCACGAACAATAGCAAAGGTCAGCTCACACAATCTTGCCAATAGCAGCGCGATTACGCTCTCTGCTCATTTGGTGATGTTGTGAGTTATCAGCCCCTTATCGGGCTTAGAATATTGAGTTTTGGGATTACAATGGACGTCAATATCGTTTTGGTACCGCATGCGGTCTCGTTCGCGCGCGTTTTGAATAAAAACCAAGTTCTCGCAAAAATCTCCAGCCTTATGGGCAAGATTTATGCCCTTGATGCAGAGGCAATCAATGAAGGGCTTGAACAACGGGAAGTCTTGGGCAGCACAGGTTTTGGCAAAGGCGTGGCAATCCCTCACTGCCGGAGCAAAGATGTGCGTCGTCCCACGCTTGCCGTTTTGAAACTGGAAGAACCCATTGATTTTGGCGCGGCTGATGCCATGCCGGTTTCGCTCTTCTTCGCGCTGGTATCGCCCGAAAATGCAGGCGCGACGCACCTTCACGCATTGGCTGCCGTTTCGCGGGTCATGCGCGATGATGCGCGGCTCCAGCAGATTTTTGATGCGCCTGATAGTGATGCGCTTTTCGCGATACTAACCAACCGTTTTCTTCGTGATGCCGCCTGATTCTGCGCCCGGCGCTGATGTCCATCACAGAGCGCTGGAGCGGCTTTATGCTTCAGCGCCGATCAATGCGACGTTTTCCTCTAAGCTAGAGATACCTGCAGACGGTCTTTCCCGCCTCATTTTTGAGATTACCGAAGACGTCTATCACGCCGCTGGCGCCGCCCATGGCACGATCTATTTCAAAATGCTCGATGATGCTGCGTTTTATGCGGCAAACACGCTTGCCACCGACCGCTTTCTTTTGACGACCAGTTTCAACCTGCATTTCACCAAACCTGTGAAGGCGGGAAAAGTGGTGGCAGAAGGCCGCTGGATCAGCGGCAGGCGCCGCGTGTTTGTCGCAGAATCTCGCCTTGTCGACGAAGAAGGCGATGAAATTGGCCGCGGCACAGGCACATTCATGCGATCCCGCATCGCGCTTTCCAGTCTTGAGGGATATTCGCGCGGATCTGCCCAATGACAGGCGATACACGCCTGCCAGCCCACCTTGAAATCAGCGCGATGGTTAGGCTGGCGGAGGCGCAAGGCGGCATGGCGACGGTCCTTTCTAAAGGCGAGCGCGATGCCGGGACCATCCTTCTTGTAACAATAAGTCGCGGGGTTGGTGGCCAACTTTATGAAAGAATGCCGCAGCTTGATGGATCGCGTGTTTTCGTGCCTACAAAATCTCAAGATATTGAAAAGCCATACGAATTTTCTGAGTATCTCGATCGTCGCCGGTCACAAGACAGCGATATTTGGATTTTAGAGGTGGATATCGATGATCCAGAACGCTTCATCGCAGAAATGCCGGTTTAACTTGACGTAATCGTCAACCACCCTATTTGAGCGCCCAGCTTCCAGGTGCGCAGGCTAACAGTTTAGCAATTCGGCTAACGCGTTGGCACGCAGACGGGGGGCAGCCGGCAGGCTTTTAGAACCACCTATAACACGCGCATAACGCAACAGGTTCTCTCCTGCGTCGGAGCTCGCTCACCGCAAAAAAGTGAATTTTGATGAGTCGTAAGACTTATTCTTTAAGCGCTGCCGCTGTTGCAGCCATTGCTGGTCTTAGCTTTTCGAGCGCTGATGGCGTCGAAGCTTGGGCACAGGATTTAGGGGCTCAAAGCGATGAGTCTGGTGTGGCTGTTTCTCCAGCTGCGCAGCCGACCGTTGAAGAAGCGGTCGAAATTGTCCCTGAGACAATCGAATTTGTATCGAACGAAGTGGTTCAACCCCTTCCCGAAACTCCAGCAGAGCCGGAAGTCGTAGAACCAAATGCAGCCTCTCTGCGTGATTTGGTTGCGCAGGTTGGCGGGAATGCGGAATTGAGCGAAGAAATGCGCTGCCTCGCTGGCGCTGTCTATTTCGAAGCGCGCGGTGAACCGCTTGCAGGTCAGCTTGCGGTTGCCAATGTCGTCATCAATCGCTCTGAAGATCGGCGTTTCCCGGCAAGTTATTGCGGCGTAGTTTATCAGCGTGCGCAATTCTCCTTCGTGAAAAATGGCCGTATGCCCAGCATTCGGACCAATTCAGCGGCGTGGACGCGGGCAAAAGCCATCGCGCAAATCGCTCACAAAGATATGTGGGATTGCGAAGCAGGCGATGCTGTTTACTTCCACGCGAAATATGTGCGCCCCTCGTGGAGCCGCCGCAAACAGCGCACCACGCAGATCGATAGCCACATTTTCTATCG
This sequence comes from Pseudomonadota bacterium, assembly GCA_038532855.1. Taxonomy (GTDB): domain Bacteria; phylum Pseudomonadota; class Alphaproteobacteria; order Sphingomonadales; family Sphingomonadaceae; genus Erythrobacter. Next base: position 53,041 of record JBCAZT010000001.1, on the reverse strand, counting down.
CTGATATGCTGGGTTTGGGCTGAGGTAGGCTCAGACTAATTTCGCCCAAACCGGCGCGTGATCGCTCGCTTTTTCGCGGCCTCTATGGTCGCGATCAACGCCAACCGATTTCAATTGATCAGCCAGTTCAGGCGATAACAGCAGATGATCGATCCGAAAGCCGTGATCGCGCTGCCATGCGCCCGCTTGGTAATCCCAATAGGTCCAAACACCGCCGCGCGGGTTCAGCGTTCGCACCGCATCGGTCCAGCCATCAGCCAAAAGCCGAGAATAGGCAGCGCGGCTTTCGGGCTGTGTCAGGGCATCATCCGCCATGGCTTTCACCGAATAGGTGTCATCTTCGAAGGGAATGACATTGTAGTCCCCCAGCACAGCAGCGGGCACTTCCTCTTCCCAAATCGCCGCCATGCGCGCGCGCAATTTTTCCATCCAAGCGATCTTGTAATCAAACTTTGGCCCGGGCTGCGGATTGCCATTGGGCAGGTAGATGCAAACAATCCGCGTTGCCGGGCTGTGCCCATGTGCAATGTCCGCTTCAAGATACCGGGATTGCTCCCCCTCGCCTTCCTTCGGGCCATCAATGCCCAGCCCGCGCTGTACTTCGGTGATGGAGTAACCCGCTTTGGTATCCACAAGGATCGCGACCCCATTAAAGCTTTTCTGCCCATGCCAGATCGCCTGATAGCCAAGCTCTTCAAATTCGGAGGCGGGAAAGCCTTCGTCCTGACTTTTGATCTCTTGAAGACAGGCAACAGACGGCCGCGTTTCAGCCAGCCATTCTTTAAGGCGCGGCAGGCGGGCTTTGATGCCATTAATGTTGAATGTCGCGATTTTCATGGGGTGAACCATGGAGTATGCCGCGCGCTGCGTCCATGCCGTTTGCGGCGGAGCTTAATTGCTGTGAACAGTCGCGACACACCTAACGGTTGTGATGCTTGTTCGGATTTGGCTGATGAGTGCCCCAAAAGCGGACTGTCGGCTTTCGACCCAATTGTGGAAGTTAGGTCATCGTGGGCCATTACTTCGCCAAACGATTAAAGACGTGGGTCGCCGTTGCCGTCTTTGCGAGCGCATATTGGTCGGCAAATTCTTCCACACCCTTTGCATTGGCAGCACTGAAATGCCGATAATACTGATCGATGTGATGCCCGACTTCGTGAAACAATATTCCCTGCAGATAGAACTTGCGCAGTGATGCGAGCGTCCATTCGGAGAACCACTCCCGACCACGTTTTCTAATCACTCCTCCATAGCGCTCGGTCTCGTTTACAATTCGATTGGAGGGGCGCTTCTCACCGAACGACAGCTCCATCGAGTTAGGCCAAGGATAGAGCGTGATCACTCGCACTCCACTCCCGCAAGCGAACCAAGCCAAGGGTTGAGATCGGTCTATAAAGTCAGACTTCTTAAGTCGCCGAAGCCATATGTGAGTGATCCCCTCATAGTCGCGCTTCGGAAGCGATCTGAGCGCCTCGAGCACCTCTTCACCATTCAGCGGAAAGAAGAAGTCTCTCGACGGATTCTCCTCGATCAGGATCGGCAATTGGTCTTGCGAGTTTGGTGGCTCTATCGAATGGGCGCGTTGGAATATATTCTCGGCAAACTTCCTACTCTGGCGACCGCCATATATGTCCCCAAAGGTCCTACTTTTCTTCCAAGGCGTTAAGCTTGCGGGCATTCAAGGGTTCTCGTGCTCATCAGTAGCTTGGTCAAGCTATGTCCGCCCCCACCTACCAGAAACTGACCAACTTCGAGCATCAGGCCAAATCTAGAAGCAGTCTGGCAGCTCTGTCATTCGGCCAACCAAAAGCGGTTGGTCAGCTTTCGACCCATTTGCGGTCATCTGAAAATCTTGAATTATTGAAAGCCAACTACATTTTGTCGGACTGCATTTGATTTTGGTCGATCCAGACTTGTGACTGAAAATCTGTATTTTCACGCGTTAGCCAGACCCGTATTTTCATTGAGTGTTTCCAGCGGAGCGCCTTCTCGTGTCCACTTACTTCACGCCTTTTTCAACACGGCGTTTGCCAATCGTGTTGGCCTTACTTTCGATACTGATCATGCCTGCAAAGGCGGAACAGTCTGACCATGAGCCAATCGCTGTTGCTGGCGCATTGCCGATAACGCTGCGAGCGGATGCAAACACGGTGCAAGTTCAGCTTGGTGACGGAGATAGCATCGAATGGTCGGTTCGGCCTGAACTTGAGATCGACCGGTTGCAAATATACTGCAACGCCGAGGCACCGAAACTGGTTCGCTTCGGCACCGCCACCGACAATCTGAGCTTTCTGGTATCAGGTGTAGACTATCATGAATTCACAATTGAAACTCCAGATGGTCAACGCGCCAAAACGGCAATTGAGTGCTTTCCCGAGCCGGTTGGCTTCAAGGGCGATTATGCCGTGTCAGACCCTAGTGAGCGGGACTACGCTGAAGATTTAAATTCTGGAGTTCTGTCGGATCACATCGAAGAGCTCGCGCGCAGAATGATCGTACCGGGTCTGGCAGTTGCCGTCGTGCAAGACGACAAGCTTCTCTACAACAAGGCTTTTGGCGTCGAAAATGTCAAAGACCAAACGGCCTTTTCGAGCACCACTTGGTCGCGGCTTGCTTCGTCTTCGAAATTCTTGACCATGCTTACCGTCTTATCCCTCGCAGAAGAGGGCAGCATATCGTTGGATGCAAAGTTGGGCGGGTATGTGCCGGGTCTTAGAGCAGACTGGGCACATACCCCATTGTGGACCATGCTCAACCACACTTCTGGCATCCCGCAAATATTGAACAACGATGCCTTTACCGGCCTTTCCGACGCACAGAGAGCATCCTTTTCATACCAAGACTTGCTCGAGACATTGAGCGATTTTCCGCTCGACTATGAGAATGGGGCAAGGTTTCGCTACCAACAAAGCGCTTTCGCCTTGATCGCGATGATCGCCAGCGAGCAGACAGGCAAAAGTTGGGACGAGCTTGTGAGGGAGCACATTCTTCGCCCAGCGGGGATGGAAGGAACGAGCTATGGCGACGCTCTAACCCGGCATCCCCAAAGCTACAATTTGGCAAAGGGAGAGTTGATCTCGCCCCCTTATTTCTATCCCCCCGTACTGAGCACCGGGGCAGGGTACAACTCTGATATCGAGGACTTAACCCTTCTAATTCAAGCGCTGAACCATGGGAAAATTGTATCATCGGAGTTCTTGCGGTCTTCCATCTTTAATCCAACCTATCTGAATGGCGATACGCAAGGTTATGGTCTTTCGGCAGAAGTGAAGGCGTTCGGAGAGACGAGCACATTGGGGCACAGTGGTGGAGGAGGCATGGCGGTCATCCGTTATGCGCCGGATGAAAAAGTCGGGATCATCGTCCTCTCAAACAGAGAAGGCAGTCAAATCGCACCTTTGATCGCCGACGAAATTTCAGAGCTGCTTTTTGGTGAGCGGTGAACTTTGCGTTTGGGCGAATGAATTCGTAACAGAACGTCCGCTTCCACCCCCAATTGCCGACGTTCCCCATTGGCCCGACACTAGACAAAGGCGGAATGGCTGCTTTTGATTTGCTCAAACCGCTTCCCTACACCGCTTTTGCTCGTCACACTCGCTGCTGGCTCTTTCAAAACTGAATCCCCATGCCCCGAGTGAAACGCGTTTCATGTTGGAGAAGTGTAACCCTCTCTTGCTCCACTTATAGTTCTGATAAATGACAGAAAAGCTGCGTGAAACTGGGTTACACTGTGTAACCTTTGTAACCCTAGGTTCGACATAATCGGAAAGTTCGCCTTTGCGTTAAAGCGGCTGATTCTCCATCCAGCACCAGCCCAATTATGGCAATGAAGCGCAGTCCTTAACTGAATGAGGACGATCAATTCTCTTTAAGGCACATTGTTCGCCGCGCCTTACGCCGAAACGCTGCAGGCTTTGCGGTTAAATCCCGAAGCTTGAACCGCAGCCGCATCCGGCTGCTGCGTTGGGGTTTTCGACGCGGAAGGCAGCGCCGCCTAACGATTCGACGTAATCGACCACGCTTCCGCTCACCAGATCAAGGCTTACCGGGTCGACGACAAGGCGCACGCCATCGGTTTCGCTGACCATATCATCGCCATCGGGTGCATCGGCCATTTCGAACTTGTATTGAAAGCCCGAACAGCCGCCGCCCTCGACCGAAAGCCGCAAAATGGGAGGCTTTGTCTGCTTTTCAGCGATCCACGCAACGCGTTTGGCTGCCGATAGGGTGAGAGTGAGGGCTGTGCTCATAGGCCATATTTAGTGTGCCACAAGCGAATGCTCAAGCACCCTCTTAAGATCGGCATCACACCGTTTGAATATAGCTGCGCATTGCCTCTGCTTCGTGCTCAACCTCATCAAACTTGCTTTTCACAAGATCGCCAATGGAAATGAACGCGACCAAGCGGCCCCCATCAATAACGGGAAAGTGGCGAAAGCGGCGTTTTGTCATTAGCGATAAGGCATCATCAATCGTGGTATCCGGCGTCACTGTGACGGGCGGCGATGTCATAATGGCTTCGACCGGAGCATCCAGACACGCGCGGCCTTCTTCGGCGAGCCTATAGATCACATCGCGTTCCGAAATGATGCCAACCACGGCGCCGCCTTGCATGACGGGCAATGCGCCAATGCGCTTGCCAGCAAGCATGGAGACCGCTTCCGATACGGGCGTTTGAACATCGCAAGCGATCACATCGCTGGCGTTCCGATTGGCGAGAATCTTGGCGATAGTCATTGGGCACCTCTCTTTCTCTCTTTGCGAAAGGTGCCATGACTCTGGCACAAAAGCGAATCCGCAAAATTGCGAAGCTGACTTGCACGCTATGGCATTGCAAACAGGGCGAGCTGCGCGCAAGGAAGTGGTCATGCCTGACAAATCCCCTCTCGATGATCCTGAAAACGCGGCCTATGCGTGGGCGCGGTTTCGCCAGATTATGAAAGTCTTGATGGCTGTGACCGTCATCATTGTGGTCATTGCGCTTGCGGCGCTTTTTGCCTTTAACGGCATGATTTCAGTGCATTTTTATATCGCTGTCGCCTTAGGCATCAGCTTTACCATGCTGTTGGGCGGCGGGCTTATGGGGTTGGCGTTTCTGTCTAACGGCACAGGCCATGACGAATCGGTTGATAACCGGCTCCCCAGCAGCGAGGAGCTGTTTGGCCGGAAAGACGATGACTAGATTTTCGCAAGTGCCGTTGAAGGCGGCGATCTTAGCGTTTTAACGGCGTTTGCCCGCAATTCGCTGGATTTCAGCCTGAACCATCTTCTCAACCATGGAAGGTAGGTTCTTATCGAGCCATTCTGCTAGCATCGGGCGCATCAATTCGCGCGTCAGACCTTCAAGAGAGGTTTCCCCTGACCGCACGATCTGAGGTTTCGCGCCTGGCTCTGCCAGCATCGCCAACGCTGCAAGGTTTTCCTGCATTGCACCGCGCACTTCATCATTGATGAGGGGGGCTTCGTGATTTTCTTTCGCCACTGTTTCTTCCGTGTTTGAAGCCGCGTCTTCGCTTGCTTCGTCTTCTACACATTCCATTGCGCCCAGATCGAGCACTTCTTCGGATGCTGTCTCGCTCGCAATTTCGTCAGCAGCGCATGTCGCTTCGTCGGCTTGCTCGGTGAGATCCAAAGTCTCCAGCTCGTCTTTGTCCTGCTTGTCCATATCGCCCTCCTTCGAAAGACTGCGCTTACGCCGAGACTGAAGGGCATCATTGCGATTGTCTTTCGCAATGACTTTTCTGATCGAATCCAAGATATCTTCTACTGAGGATTCGTGCTGCTGCGCCATGATCTGCCCCGTTAATTCCGAATCATATGGTTAATTCACTCGCCCGGCGCGAGTTCGGGACCAAATGATGCTGTTGGGGCCTGAATGTCAACGGTTCTTGTCGATTGTGGTGCAGGTTTTGGATCGCGATCCCAGTCCCAAAACTTGCCTTTGACCCGGTTGTAATTAACCATAGGATCGTAAAGCGGACCGCCTGTATCAAGGTTAAGATCGCGCGCTTCGGCGCTGCCCATTGCAGCGAGCAAAGTGAAGCCTGCAACATAGGCATTGCGCCGCGCGGTCACCAATTGGGCGCGTGCTGAGAGCAATTCTTGTTCGGCATTGAGCACGTCGAGAATGGTCCGATTCCCGATCGAGTTTTCCGCGCGAACACCTTCAAGGCTGAGTTCCGCTGCCTCGACCGCGGCTTGCGAGCTTTTAATGACGGCATTGGACGCCTGCCAGCTTGCATAGGCAGACCGGGTTTGCGCGATAATGCTGCGTTCGGTCGCGATCACGTTTTCAAGTGCTGCGCTTTCACGTGCTCCGGCTTGACGCTGACGGGCAGCAGGCAGGCCCCCTTGGAACAGCGGGATGCGGACAGTCACACCCGCTTGTACGCCGAAGGTGGTTTGGTCGCTTGGAACCGTGGGGCTATTGGGGTCGCTGGGATCAAGCGGGAAATCCGGGATAGTCCCGAGCGTGTTATTGTAATCATACGTCCCGAAAAGGGAAACTGTAGGCAATCTGCCGGCACCAGCCACCTTAGTATCAAAACCGGCAGCATCCGCTCTTTCTTTGGCGGCGAGGAGGTCGGGATTGAATTTCAGCGCTGTATCAACCGCCAGGCCGACATTGTCTGGGAGGCCTGGAAGCGGAGGGGGGGCTTCAAGCGCTACAGGAGATTGCCCGACAAGTTGAATATAGGTTTGCTGTGCAGCGATTAGGTTTGATTGCGCATTGAGCAGATCGCCTTCGGCCCCCGCGAGCCGCGATTCGGACTGTGCCACATCGGTAAGTGTTAGATCGCCGATTTCAAACCGGTCCCGAGTGGCCTCAAGATTGACGCGCAAGACCTCAACCTGATTAGCTGCCAACCCCGCAAGCGCTTCAGTACGAAGCACATCCATATAAGCGGCCACGGTCTGACTAAAAATAGCGCTTTCTGTTGCGCGCAGGTCGGCTTGACCTGCCAGCACACGCTCTTCGGCCGCTCGAATTCCGTTCTTTACCGCTCCACCGTTGTAGATTGGAACGCCAAGATTGGCTTGCGCGGTTAATACACGTTGCGGCTGAAAGAAGCTGTTTGCGTTCTGCCGCACAAACTCAATGACGTTCACGGTGCTGTCTACTGATGGTCTGGCACCAGCTTTGTTTATCGGCACTTCTTCATCCGTCGCGCGCTGCGTTGCCCGCTGCCCCAGCAGGGTGGGGTTTGTGTTATATGCTGAAACCAGAGCCTCGCGCAATGTGTCAGCTTGCGCCGGCACGCCTATGAACGCAGCGCTCGCAACAGCGCAGCAAAGAGCAATGCGCGAAGATTTCAACAAGTGGGTCAAGAGAATGTCCAAGTCTTGGCTTTGTTAAACTGCGGCAGAACGGGAATGCCAATATCCTCAATCGCCTGAATAGCCGTTTGTCCTGCAATCTTTCGTCCCGAAACGAGGCGGGTAACGCCGCGCTCCACCATGCCGCCTACAATCACGCCGTTATCGGCAAGGCCAGCGCTCAATGTGTCGGGAAGATCTTCAATCGCGCCATCGATAAGGATGAGTGAATAGGTGCCAGCGTCCACACCGCCCCCTTTTGCAGCCTCATCTGCTGCGATTGTCGTTGTCTTGGACACGAGCGGGTCAATCAGCGCGGCCAAATAGCCAGTGCCGCCATCGACGATCAGGACGCTGTCTGATGCGCTTGGGTCCGCTTCGGTGAGCAATTTTCCGTAAAATAGGGGCGATGCTAAATGGCTTCCATTCTCAAGGGCGATGGATCGATCGATATAGGCAAGAGATGCCTTATCGCTGGGCAAGAAATCCTCTCGGCCCACTGACATCATGCGGGACAGCACGAATTCTTCGTTGACGCCGCTTGTGCGCAATTGGCTGTCAATCATCGCCTTTCGCGCGGTCGCTGTGTCGAGTGTGATTGATGCTTCAGTCATATTTACTCCGCAACCACTGTATTACTTTTGCAATACAGTGCGTCAACCCTTCCAAAATATGGGGCGGTCAAAAAGGCTCGCCCGTTCTATCTCAATATAAATACGGCCCTAGACTTTGAAAGGATTGCAGCCAAGGCCTTTGACGTGAGGCATAGGCGGTGCTTATGGGAGCCGACTTTCGACCGGGATAAGGAACATATCGATGAGCGACGTTGTGAATGACGGGGCAATTTTTGGCGCAACGGGCAAAGTGCGGATCGAAAGCGATTCGCTGGGTGATGTCGCGGTGCCGGTGGAAGCGCATTGGGGCGCGCAAACTCAGCGCAGTATTGCCAACTTTGCAATCGGCACAGAGACGATGCCGGCCCCTCTGGTCAAGGCGCTTGGCATTCAAAAGCTATCAGCGGCCAAAGCCAATATGGAATTGGGCGTTATGGCGGCAGAATTGGGCAATGCGATTGTCGAGGCTGCGGGCGAAGTGATTGATGGCACGCTGGCCGCGCAATTCCCGCTTGTTGTATGGCAGACAGGGTCGGGTACTCAGTCGAATATGAACGCGAACGAAGTGATTGCGAGCCGCGCGAATGAGATTCTGACCGGCAAACTCGGTGGCAAAGAACCGGTCCACCCCAATGATCATTGCAATATGGGCCAAAGCTCGAACGATACTTTCCCCACCGCCATGCATATCGCTGCCGGGAGTGAGACGATTGAACAGCTGATCCCGGCGCTGAGCCATCTTCACGCTGCTCTGGATGCCAAAGCGAAAGCGTTTGCTGATATCGTCAAGATTGGTCGCACGCATTTGCAGGATGCGACGCCGCTGACTTTGGGTCAGGAATTTTCGGGCTATGCCAAGCAGGTCGAATATTCGATCGCGCGGCTGGAAAGCGCTCTGCCGCGCGTGCTTGAGCTAGCACAAGGCGGCACCGCTGTTGGTACAGGCATCAATTCCAAAGCAGGCTTTGCCGAAAAATTCGCAGCCCATGTTGCTGAGGCAACAGGTCATGCCTTTGTGACGGCGCCCAATAAATTTGAAGCATTGGCCGCCCATGATGCCTTGGTTGAGATTTCAGGCGCTCTCAATTCGACTGCGGTCAGTTTGATGAAAGTCGCGAACGACATTCGCTTGCTCGGATCAGGCCCGCGTTCTGGACTTGGAGAGATTGCTTTGCCAGCGAATGAGCCTGGCTCTTCGATTATGCCGGGAAAAGTGAACCCCACTCAATGCGAGGCGCTTACTATGGTCTGCGCGCAAGTGATGGGTAATCACACCACCGTGAGTGTGGCCGGATCACACGGCCATCTGGAGCTTAATGTCTTTAAGCCTGTGATGATTTACAGTGTGCTCCAGTCCATTCGTTTGCTTAGCGATAGCGCGGTAAGCTTTGCCGACAATTGCGTTGCGGGAATTGAGGCGAATACAGCGCGCATCGATAAGCTGATGAATGAAAGCCTGATGCTAGTCACGGCGCTTAACCCGCATATCGGCTATGACAATGCCGCGAAAATCGCGAAGAAAGCGCATGCGGATGGCACGACATTGAAAGAGGCTGGAATGGAGCTTGGCCTTCTTACCGAAGAGCAATTTGGCGAATGGATTGTCCCTGCTGAAATGATCAAGCCGCGCGATTAAGCGCGCAGCATCACAACACCAAATTAAAGGCGCGGTAATCGACCAAGGCATGATGCTGGTCGATTACCGCGCCGCTTACCCCTTTGCCGCAGCGGCACGAAGACCTAAGTCGCATGTGACATTATGGCGGTAAACACACTCTCAGACAGATTACCAAGCGTTGCGACACGGACGATTGTCTTGTCCGCTATTGCCCTTTGGTCGGCATATTTTTCGTTGCTCACCGCGCGCGGTGTCGTTGTGGGCATGGGGCTAGAGATTGATATCCTGTGGCGGCGTGGGCTTGTCTGCACCGTTGGCGTCTTTGCTACATTGATCATGTGGACGATCCTGCGCCTGTTTGAACATCGCAAACGCTGGATCATTATGGCAGTGGCAATGGTGGCAGCGATCCCGGCAGCGGTTTTTGTTGCGCAGGTGAACCACACCTTGTTCCAGCCGCTTGAAGAAAAGATGGCCCAGGAATTTGCCGAAAAGCGCGGTTTCACACTGCGGCGCGATGAATCAGGCAATCTGCTCGCTGAAATAGAGCAGCCTTCGGGCTGGGTGCCCGAATCAACCGAAAACTGGGACCCTGACAATCCGCCAGTTTTCACATTCACATTGCAAGATGCGAATGACAAAACCGAAAAGTGGCAGAAGGTGATCGATGCCGCGTTGAGCCGGTATTATATTATCCTGACGTGGGCTGCGTTCTACATCGCCATGCTGGCAGTGGCGCAAACACGAGCGGCTGAGCGGCGCGAGCAGAAGTTTCGCTCTGCTGCCAAAGCGGCCGAACTGCGCAGCTTGCGGTATCAGGTCAATCCGCATTTCCTGTTCAACACATTAAACTCCCTGTCAGCACTGGTGATGACCGGCAAACGGGACCGCGCAGAAGAGATGATCCAATCGATCAGCCGGTTCTACCGCCATAGCCTTGCCGATGACCCGACATCCGATGTGTGTTTGGGCGATGAATTTGATCTGCAACGTGAATATCTCGACATTGAAGCGGTGCGTTTTCCTGAAAGGCTCATCGCGGTTTTTGATCTCCCACATGATCTGGAGAATGCCCGCATCCCCGGTATGATCCTCCAGCCTTTGATCGAAAACTCTGTCAAATACGCCGTCTCCGAGGTGACTCGCCCCGTCACCATCACGATGGCAGCAAGGGAAGAATTTGACCGGCTGGTTGTAACAGTTAGCGACAATGGTCCGGGAGTGCCGGGCGGCACGACCCATGGTTTTGGTATTGGGCTTGCCAATGTGCGTGATCGGCTGGAGGCGCGGTTCGGATCAGATGTGGTGTTAACGTCGGGCCCGGTTGAAGGAGGCTATGTGACCGAAATGCGGATTCCCCTCTCACGCAGAATGATGTCTGATGGCTGATAAAGAAACCGAAGGCGCCGCGCTGCGCACTTTGATCGTTGATGATGAACCGCTTGCAGTTGAGCGGATTCAGGTCATTTGCGCAGAAATACCCGCTATCAATGTTGTTGGGACCGCGAGCGATGGTGCAGCCGCCTTGCGATTGGCAGAAAAGTTAGAGCCCGATCTCGTCCTACTCGACATGACAATGCCTGAAATGGATGGTTTGGGTGTTGCGGCGCAATTGGCCAAGAGCGAAAATCCGCCAGCGGTTATCTTTGTTACAGCGCATGATCATTTCGCGGTCGAAGCGTTTGACCTTGAAGCGATTGATTACGTGCTTAAGCCGGTTTCTTCTGACCGATTGGCGCGCGCGATTGAGCGGGCTTTGGCGCGGCGCGGTGAGCGTAAAGAAGCAGCCAGCGAATGGCTGGACGAACTTTGGGTGCCACACCGCTCTGAATTGCTTCGCGTCGCTGTAAGCGAAGTGCACCGCATTGATGCCGAGCGTGATTATGTGCGGCTGCATGTTGGTCAGGCGGAAAGCGAAGGGCAGGATTCGCGGTCCTATCTGCTGCTCCAGACAATTGCCGGGCTTGAGGCACGACTAGACCCTGACAAGTTTATCCGCATCCACCGTTCGACCATTTTGCGTCGCGACAATATTCGCGGGCTCCGCCATGATGGCCTTGGCGTCTGGTCGGCTGAACTGATGAATGGTGATGCTTTGCGGATTGGCCGCACTTATTTGGCCAAAGTCAAAAAAATGGCCGGGCGCTGATCCGGCACTTTCTCAACCTTTCAGAGAAAAATGGCCCGGACCCAGGGACTAGCAGGGTCCGGACCAAAGTCCTTGCGCGCTCGGATCGCAGAAAACGGTTCGCGCAAGAGGGTACAACTATAGTGCGCGTGGATTATCCGCCGCGGCGACGTTCTTCGATGATGGTCGCAACCTGACGTTTCGCGCTGGCACGCGCTTTGGTTAGGCATTCTTTCGCCTCACGTGATTTGAAACGCGTGCCGGTGCGAACATCGCCCACTTTGCAAACTGATTTGGCTGCTCGCTCAATACGCTGATCGAGCATTTTCTGTCCCTCTGGGGTGGCGAGATCGAGGCCCGCGGTTGAAATCTTCATAGTTTCACCTTGGCCGGGGCCAGCAAGCGCGGGGGTCGCAGAAATGGCCAGACCAAATGTCGCAGCAGCAAGTGCAAATGTCTTCATGATTACTCTCCTAATATCGAGGCGTCCGGTTTGAGCGGGGTCTCAAACGGGGTTGCCGAACGCTTCGATAGGAAAAGAGATAGACGGGGCGGATGCACCGATCACGCTGTCATCGATAAACAGGCGCTAATCGTTCGATGGAAAGGGCGCGCTTAGGACCGAATGCGCAGTATCCCTGACAAATCGACCATTTCACCCGACCAGCGTTTACGCCATAGTGTCAAATATGTGGCTGGCAGTTGGATTCATCTTTGTTTTGGGCGTTGCAAACTTCGCTCTGCACCGCGCCGTTGTTGAAAGCGGACATCAATTGGTCAACCAGATGCCCGGCTTTGCCTCGCTTTTAGGGCGTAGGCTTGCGCTGGTTGCAGAATTTCTGGTTCTGCTTGCGGCGATGGCTTTGGCTGCCAATGGTTGGACCAGCCTCGCCTTTGCCTATCTTCCCTACAGCGCGCTTAATGGCATTGCCGCTTGGCTCATATTGACTGGGCGGATCTGACGCGATCATCCGAGGCTGGGAAATGTGCGTAAGCCGCCAAAGTCGAAAGCTTCTTGGCAGGAATCTGGTCTTACAGCTTATTTGCCATTGCGATTTGGCGCCAATCGCGCTTCAGCCATTTCCATCATGCCGACACGCTTGTTTCATATCAGCGATTTGCATTTCGGAGCGCAAGACAATGCTGCGCTTGATAAGGTCGCGAACGCGATTGCATCGGAAACGCCTGATCTGGTGGTGTGCACGGGCGATTTAACCCAGCGCGCAAAGCGCAGCGAATTTGAAGCGGCTGAAAACTGGTTTGCTTCGATTGAAGTGCCCGTCGTGATGGAACCCGGCAATCATGACATGCCGTATTACAATATGTTTGAGCGCCTTTTCGATCCGTTCCGGCGGTTCAAACGGCTGCATCGCGCCACCGCCGAGCAGAGTTTTGAGAACGATGATTGCATAATTCTTCCATTGAGAACCGCAGTGCCTTTCCAACCGCGGTTCCCATGGGTTGATGGGTTGGTTACGCGGTCGGCGCTTGCGGCAACGGTAAAGCGACTGGAAGATCTGAAAAATGATCCGCGATTGAAGCTTGTGACAGGGCATCACCCGCTGCTTGGTCCTGAAACGAAGCCGGGCAATCCTACGATTGCAGGCGAAAGCGCCTTTGCCGCTTTGGCAGGAGCAGGGGCACACGCAATGCTAACCGGCCATGTCCATGTGCCGTTTGACCGGCTGCGCCAGGTTGGCAGGCGGTCCATGCGAATGATTGGCGCTGGCACTTTATCGACGCGCCTGCGCCACGGCGCTCCTCCTTCGTATCAGGTCATTACATGCGACGGGCCAAGCATTGTGAGCGAGCTGCGCACGCTCCCCAATCCCGAGACGTAAGCAGCTCATCGCACACACATCTCCTAAGCGCTTTCTTAACCGTATGCTTCAGTGCTGGATTAAGGAAATATGGTTGACTGCATAACTCCAGCGCGGCCCAACAGTTTTGTTGGGCTGCGGCGTTTCCTGAAGTCTTCTTGATACTGCCAAAATGAATTGGCGCTGTGTTCGGAGTGTTGTCGCGATGGAGATATTGAAGTCAGCGTTTTTGGGCGGTGTGCTTTCGTGGACACTTGCCGTTGTTATTGGGTCGCAAGGATCGAGCGGCGGCCAATTGATGATCCATCAGATGGACATCGTTGATGTGAAAGTTTTCTGGTCCTGGCCGATTTTCGTGATCGGTAGCGGTATCGCTTGGGCCTTGATGATGCTCCAACGCTGAAAATTCGCACCGCCAGCCAGAATAGAAAAAGGGCGGCGTTCTGGGTGAGAACGCCGCCCTTTTTGCGTGCTTGTGTAGGCCGAGCCTTAACGTTTCGAGAACTGGAAGCTGCGGCGGGCTTTCGCACGGCCATACTTCTTACGTTCAACAACCCGGCTATCGCGAGTGAGGAAGCCAGCGGCTTTTACAGTGGCGCGAAGCTCAGGCTCATACTTAGTCAGCGCTTGGCTGATGCCATGCTTGACCGCGCCAGCTTGGCCGGAAAGGCCGCCACCGCTTACCGTTGCGACCACATCATACTGCCCCTGACGATCGGTGATCGAGAAAGGTTGATCGATGATCAGACGCAAAGTGGGACGTGCAAAATACACTTCTTGGTCGCGGCCATTGATGGTGACTTTGCCTGATCCCGGCTTAATCCATACGCGCGCTGTCGCATCTTTACGGCGGCCAGTGGCATAAGCGCGGCCCTGAGCATCAAGCTCTTGCTCGCGCAGTGGAACGGGTGGATTGGCAGCTGTCGTCGCAGCGATTTCAGCCGCATCACCGGCAGGTGCATCACCAGCGATGTCTTTCAAATCCGACAGATCAGAGACGGTGTTGTTTTCATCAGCCATTATGCTGTCACCTTGTTCTTGCGGTTCATGGAAGCAACGTCGAGCACTTGTGGCGATTGGCCATCATGGGGATGCTCGGTGCCGGAATAGAGGTGCAGGGCACGCATTTGATCGCGGCCCAAAGGCCCACGCGGGATCATACGGAACACAGCTTTTTCAAGCACGCGCTCTGGGAAACGGCCTTCGAGAACTTTCGCAGGGGTTGTTTCTTTAATGCCGCCGGGGTGGCCCGTGTGCTTATAATAGATCTTCTTGTCGGCTTTGTTGCCGGTGAAGCGGATCTTGTCGACGTTGATGACGATCACGTGATCGCCGCAATCGACATGCGGGGTGTAGCTTGGCTTGTGTTTGCCGCGCAGGATGTTGGCAATGATTGATGCAACGCGGCCTACAACGAGACCTTCGGCATCAATGATGTGCCATTTCTTTTCGACCTCAGCCGGTTTGATCGACCGGGTCTGTTTGCTGATCGCCTTCATGGGAAGATGTCCTTAAAACAGCGAGAAATTGGTAGAGCCTGCGCAAATTTCATTTTGCAAAGGCGAATCGAGCTTGAGACCGGTCCAAGCGCGAAAGAGCCGCGTATTTGTTCGCAATTGGGCGCGCAGTCAAGCAAAACCGGGCATTAGCGGTGAGGTAAAATAATACCGCTGATGTTCTGACTAACGTCCCGTCCCCACCAAAGGCTCCAGGCTCCATTCTTCAATGGAGCGTCTTTCATCGCCGCCAATGCGCGTCACCACTTCCCTTATGGCGCGATGCAGCCATGGCTGGCCTGCCCGCGAATAGGCATCATAGCGCACTTCAAAATGGCCTTTAACATTGCCGGGCAGACTGATGTCCTCAACGGATCTGATCGGCATGCCCTTAGGAAAGAACAGGTCTGGCGGTATGTGATCCATTGCCGATGAGCCGCTGCGCTGCAATTGAGACAGAAAAAGGCGGTGGCGCGCCTTTTCCACCTTTTGAATGGGCATGTTCGCAATCATCATGTCAGCTTGTTGTAATGCCTTGGCAAGATCCACTTCGCGCATTGACGTTCCTGCGGCGATGATAATCCCTTCGTCAGACAACAGAATGGGGAAGAGGCCATTGGTGTCGCGCTTCTCTTCCATTCCGGCCAATTGCGCAATCTCCTGTGGCGCATCGACCCGGGCAGAAAGTTGCAGGCCAACCATCGCAATGCCTTGGTCCTGATTTGCAAATTCCACCTGCCAATCGCGCGCCACACGCAGTGTCGCTGGCCCTTTCAGATCACGGGTTAAGACCCGCGACAAACGCATCGGCTGTCCCGGCAGCGGAATTTTCGTGCCGGCTGCTGATGCCTTTTCCGATGTGCCTGATATCACGGCGAGGCCCGCGCCTGCGCATCGCCCCAGCGCGCCTCTTCGCGTGATGCCTTTGTATTTCATGCCCGCAAACCGCTCTAATCCTCGTGCAGCTCCTGTTTGAGCCATTGGAGCGTTGCGGGAAAGGCAGAATCGCAATTCCAGCCTAGGATTGCAGGAGTTTCATAGGGGTGCAGCGCGCCAATCGCTGCGATGACAGCTGGCATTTTGTCAGCGCTCGTTTTGAACAAAGCGCCGCATTCGCGCTCTGTTTGGATCTGGCCTTGCCAAGAGAAAACCGATTCCATCTCGCCAAACAGATTGGCGCAGGCGATTAGGTTTTGATCCAGCAATCGGCTTGCCACTTCCTTTGCTGCCTCGCGATTGGGGAATGGGCACCAGACAAGAGCGGCTTGGGCTTCTGTCATTAAGTGGCCGCGTTTTCGGTCCGGTGAGCCGTTCGTTTGTCTTGCCGCGCTGATCCATCGCTGTGCATCGCCCACGCGGTGGACGCGACCAAAAGCGCGCCTGTTAACTGGTGTGCAGCAGCGATCCAAAGCTCCACTTGGCTCATTACGGTTGCGATGCCCAAAAGGATCATCACGCCAAAAGCGCTGTGGACCGCAATTGACGCCATACGGTCAAATTTGCGCACTCTGCGTGCCTGCCACACCAAGGCCGCCACCGCGATCCATGCCCACCAGCGATGCAGAAAATGCAGCACATACGAATCATGCGTTAAAACCCAAAAGACGCCGTAATCCCAATTCACTTGCGGGATCATCCGTCCATTCATGGTGGGCCAATCATAGGCTGCATGACCTGCATTAAGCCCAGCCACCCACGCGCCGAGCAAAAGCTGGATGAACAGCACAATCGCCACAATCCCAGATTGCAAAGTGATGGGAGCAGGCGGCACACCGGGATTTTTTGCCAATCGGCGCATATCGCGCGCGGTCCAAACCAGACAGGCCAGAAGGAAAAGCGCGGTGAGTAAATGAAGGGACAGTCTAAAGTGGCTGACATCGGTCATATCGCCCACCAGTCCTGACTGAACCATCAACCAACCAAAAAGCCCCTGCAATCCCCCCAGCGCGAGCAACCCAACAAGCCGAATTTTGTACCCTTGGGGAATAGCACCGCGCACCCAAAACCAAACAAGCGGCACAGCAAATGCCACGCCCACCAGCCGCGCCAGCAGGCGGTGGAACCATTCCCAGAAATAGATGAATTGAAATTCACTCAGCGTCATCCCGCCAATACTGGCCTCTAGCCTGTATTCGGGCGTCGCCTGGTATTTGGCGAATTCTTCAAGCCACGCTGCCTCCGATAAAGGCGGCAGAATGCCCGTGGCGACTTCCCATTCGGTGATCGAAAGCCCGCTTTCTGTAAGCCGAGTGATCCCACCAACGAGCACAATACACACGACAAAGGCGGCCACGAACTCCAGCCAAAGTGCAATTGCCAGCGGCTTCACCTGGGTCATTTGACCTGCGCTACCGGTGATAGGTGCGCTGGAAGAGGGAAGAATTGTTGCCATAGTTACGCGGTTAAATGTGCTTTGGCAGTGCGGCTTGCAAGTTCGATTGTCGCATAAGTTTATGCGAAGCGTGCAAGAATAGGCTGGCCTTGCTTCGCGCATGCCTTCTTGATTTATGATACATTATATCATAAGTGTGCGCGCATGATCCCCAAACCGTCCTCCTTACGCCGGCGTCTCGACCGCGCCGGCCTTGTTGTGGCGAGCCTATGCGCCTTGCATTGTTTCGCGACGATTGTGCTGGTTTCGTTTTTGGGCATTGGCGGGCACTTTTTCCTCGCGCCGGAAATCCACGAGATCGGTCTTCTCCTTGCTATTGGCTTTGCTGCTGTGGCCATTGGGTCGGGTGTCGTCGCGCATCGCAAGACCGGCCCTGCTCTATTCGCTCTTGCTGGCCTTGGAGTCATGGGGGCTGGCTTGATGCTGCCGCACGGCGATGGAGAACTGATTGCGACGATTGTGGGCGTAACGCTTGTCGCTTACGGCCACGTGCTCAATTTGCGATCCAGCAAAGCCTGAACGCTCCCATCAAAAATGCCATCTTCAAAACGCTGTGGTTGCTTGCGCGGCGATAGGCTCTATTTCGGATCGCATGACTGATACCAAAGCAATCACTCTTAACGGCGAGCCGCGCCACACCGGCGCCTCGACAATCGCTGATCTTATTCGCGAGCTTGAGCTTGCGGTTGAGAAAGTCGCGGTGGAACGCAATGGCGAAATTGTCGCGCGGTCCACTTTGGAAGAGGCCGCCCTTGATTCCGGCGACACGCTGGAAATTGTCCACTTTGTGGGCGGCGGCGACCACCCTTCCGACCCATCCGAAGACACATGGGAAGTGGCCGGGCGCACATTCAAATCGCGCCTGATTGTTGGCACGGGCAAGTACAAAGACTTCGAACAAAACGCCGCCGCTGTTGAAGCGAGCGGAGCGGATATTGTGACAGTGGCTGTGCGCCGGGTGAATGTGTCTGATCCCAAAGCGCCGATGCTCACTGATTTTATCGATCCCAAGAAGATTACCTACCTGCCCAATACAGCTGGGTGCTTTACCGGCGAGGATGCAGTGCGCACTTTGCGATTGGCGCGCGAGGCTGGCGGCTGGGATCTGGTTAAACTCGAAGTGCTGGGCGAAGCGCGCACGCTTTATCCTGATATGCGCGAAACCTTGAAGGCCACCGAAACCCTGGCGAAAGAAGGCTTTCTCCCCATGGTTTATTGCGTCGATGATCCGATCGCGGCCAAACAATTGGAAGATGCCGGCGCTGTGGCAATCATGCCCTTGGGCGCACCGATTGGCTCTGGACTTGGCATTCAAAACCAGGTGACGATCCGGCTGATCGTTGAAGGCGCAAATGTACCTGTCCTGGTGGATGCAGGTGTTGGTACGGCCTCTGATGCAGCCGTGGGCATGGAGCTTGGTTGCGATGGTATCTTGATGAACACCGCCATTGCCGAAGCGAAAGATCCGATCCGCATGGCGCGTGCAATGAAGCTCGCCGTTGAAGGCGGGCGCGAGGCTTATCTGTCCGGCCGCATGGGTCGCCGCAAATACGCTGATCCTTCGAGCCCTCTGGCTGGATTGATCTGACCGCACAAAGCGAACGCTGTCGACATCCTCACCCACGCCCCTCGGGTTATTCCTTTCCGGGAATTGATCGGCGTATGCTTACCGGCTGTTAACCACACCGACTGCAAAAGGGTCTTCCACAAGGGGAAGATCACAATGCCGACCACTCATTCCGCATCCAGAACCATCGCAGAGATGCGCGAATTTGCGAGCTTCACGCCGCAAGAACAGCGCTATATCAAGCGCAGCCTCGATATCGGCCTTGCGCGCGGCGATGCTTTCAAGCTGTGGGGCAGGGGTGAACGCGATTGCATTGCGATCCGCCGCCAATATGTCGCGTATCGCGATGTTACCGCCTTGCGCGATCTGATCCCAGATGAAGGCACACCAAGTGAAATTGAGCGCTTTATGGGCACCGCGGTGCGCATGGCAGCATTTGATCTTGGCCAAGAGCAAATCAGCAGCTTTTCCGCGTTCCGTTTCCTTTATGAACGCCTGATCGGCGCGAAAGCGCGCAACTACCTCCCATCGGTGTTCTGCGCGGCGGCGGCTCTGCCACAGATCGAGCCTGAACAGCGCAAAGTGTTGCTTCAGTCACTGAGTGAGGCTGCCGCGATGGCTGCGGGCTGGTCAGAAAAAGCGCCGCATTTCTACCCGGAATATGTCGAGGATGTTGAGGCGGCTTGAACGAAGCCCAAGCCGTAATATGGATTTTCCTACAATTTTTCAGGACGATTGGCTGTAAAGTTTCCGCCATGCGCGGTTGGCTTACACGCAAATAGACTAGTCTAGTCTTTGCTGAAAAGGACAACGCAATTTAGTCGACACCCGTCAGGATCTTCCGAGCTCGCGTCTGTGCGATCAAAACACCTAGGGTTAATGCTCCGATAAATGCCAGAATAGGGACTAAGAAATAGGGCATTTTTCCCGATAACAGGATGATAAAGAGCGGATGTAAAACGATGACGACAAAACTTGGTAATGAGAGTTTTGAAACCAGACGACTGTATTGGTCCGCTAAGTCAATCGTTGTCCCGAGTGAAACCAAGGACATGCACATGACTAGAGATACCAGTGTAGCAAAGGGCGGAAAGATCCCTACCTTCATTTTTAATGGTTCAAAGTCCCCGGGGATCAATGCCACCAAAATCAAACAACCCAAAACCGTCGCCAGTGAGGCGAGCAAGATATTCTTGCGCGAAAAACTTCCGCTAAGGGCGGCCAACAGCCGGCCACTTTGAATAAAAATCAAGGCGCCAGACGCAGTCGCTATACTCCAAGGTACAGAGGCAAGTTGCGGGCCTGCAAATATGTTAGCAAGGAGGCCCAAAGCAGCTATTGGCCATGTCATTGCACTTCCAAAGAGATCTAGAAATCGTGTTGCTATAACAGCGGCAAACAGAGCGGTAAAAAACCAAAAAGAATTGAACGGTTGGACCGCGTAAGCTCCTGCTAACAAGAATCGTTGTGCTGTAGTGAACGGGTCGTCATTGAAAAGAAGCCACGCTGCCAAAGTCAGCAAAACACCCCAGATGGCATAGGGGACCAAAAGTGAATTACCGCGTTTCAGCAATTCTTGATTGATTGTTCGGGGAGCAGACCAAAAATACCCTGTTAGAACGAAGAAAATGGGAAGGCGCCAACTTTGAAGCAGCCTATCTACAAGCTCGTTGTCTGGATATGCATGCCCGACGACAATAGCTAGAAGCGCAGCGATGCGGATTAGATCGATACCTGCGAGTCTTTTTGACCTCACTGTAATGTCTCTAGTGTGCATCCTGAGCTTGTGCTTTTTCAGATTGAAAGGTTGTGAATTGGAGGACCTCAATACATCCCATCAATCCGAGCTTGATACCGGTCGCGGATTTTGTGGCGGCGGATCTTCATACTCGGCGTCATTTCTTCGTTCTCGATTGAAAACGCCTCGTCCGCAAATTCGAACTTGCGCACTTTCTCGATAACGGAGAGGTCCTTGTTCGTCCGGTCCACCGCTGCGCGCACCGCTTTTTTGAAAGCTGGAAGGTCTTGCAGCGCTTTCATGTCGAACTTCTCACCATTTGCGCGCGACCATTCCAATGCCCATTCGGCATCAGGGACGATCAGACCAACGACGTAAGGTCGCTTGTCCCCGCTTACCATCGCTTGGGCAATCTCAGGTTGCAGGGTCAGCATCCCTTCGATCTTTTGCGGGGCGACATTATCGCCTTTGTCATTGACGATCATGTCTTTCTTGCGGTCGGTGATGACGATCCGGCCTTTGTGATCCAAGTGGCCGATATCGCCTGTGTGCAGCCATGGGCGACCGTCTGGTTCGTTAGGATCAGCTTGCAAAGTGCGCTGGGTCTCTGCTTCGTTGCGCCAATATCCGTGCATCACCAATTCGCCGCGGCACAGAATCTCACCATCATCGGCGATCTTCACCTGAACATGGCGAAGCGGCGGGCCGACCGTGTCCATCTTAAGGCCAGCCGCAGGCCGGTTGCAGCTGATGACCGGGCCAGCTTCTGTCTGCCCGTATCCTTGCAGCATGGTAAGGCCCATCGCGTCAAAGAAATTGCCGACTTCGGGATTGAGCGGCGCGCCGCCTGATACGAGCGCTTTTAACCGCCCGCCAAACTTGGCGCGGATTTTGGGGCGCAGGGTTTTCTCAACCAGCAGATCCAGCGGACGGTCGCGCTTCCTCTTTTTGCCCTCTTTCGATTTCTCGCTGATCTTCAAAGCGCTGCCCATCATAAAGCGCGCGACTTTGCCCTGTTTTTCGACCTGCTTCATAATGCGCGTGCGCAGAACTTCGAACAGGCGTGGGACCACGACCATAATCGTCGGCTGCACTTCCTCGATATTAGAGGCGAGTTTTTCGAGCCCTTCGGAATAGAAAATCTCTGCGCCCACCGAGATCGGCAGATATTGCCCGCCTGAATGTTCATAGGCGTGCGACAACGGCAGGAAGGACAAGAACCGCTCATCGGTAATGCCGAAATCGTTTATCAGCACTTCGGCAGCTCCCGCTGCATTGCACAGAATTGCGCCGTGGTGCTGTTTAACCCCGCGCGGAGCGCCGCCTGTGCCGCTGGTGTAGATTAGGCAAGCAGTTGCCTCGCGCGCGATACCGGCAATCCGATCATCAACCGCTTTACGCGCCATGGCGTAATCGCCTGTGACCATGTCGCCCCATGAATGGTATTCAAAGCCCGGCGATTGGCTGCGGTGGAGATCGTCAATCCCGATTACATGTTCAATAAGGCCGGTTGATCCAATGGCACCGACCAATGGACCGAGCAGTTTCTCAGTTGAAACGATCACTGCGCGTGCGCCTGAATTATCGAGGATGTGTGCGTGATCGCGCTCTGTATTGGTGGTGTAGGTTGGCACTGAAATGCACCCGGCGGCCATGATCGCAAGATCAGCCACGCACCATTCTGGCCGGTTTTCAGAGACCAGCGCCACCCTGTCCCCATCCTTAAGGCCGAGAGCGCGCAGGTTTTCAGCGAGCAAACACACTTGCTCTGTGATTTCGCGCCAGCTTTGCGTGGTCCATTGGCCATCGGCTTTGCGCCCAAGAAATGGCGCATCGCCTTTGGCATCGGCGCGCTTCAAAAAGAGGTCGACAAGATTGGATGCGCCATCAATGTCTTGAAGGATCGGATCATCAGTGGGGTTGACGATGGGGCGATCGGCGACCGGAAGGCTGTTATTCGCGGTGGGGGCGTGCACTTTAAAAGGATCCTCCTGAAGCCTTTGGACAAAAGGCCTCTTGCTCCCGGGCTTCCCGGGCTATTTCATGCGTATTGGTATCAAAATAGGCCTTGATTGCCCTAGCGGCAAGCTTGCTTGCGAAAAGCGCCCGCGCAACAGGGTCTATCTTCAAGGCTGATCGACCGCTTGGGCCTCGCTTACCGGTTCATAGCCAAGATTGGGCGCAACGCGCGGATCGCCAGCCGCCTCCCAGCCGCTCTCAGTTCGGCGAAGAGCGTTGGTTTTGCCGCGCGGTGAGATGAAGCGGATGGGGTTATGGCCGCGCGCTTCAAATTCGCTGGCCGCTTCTTCGATGAAGCTGCCCTCTTCGGCGATGACAGTCGAGCCAAACGCCATGATCAATGGCAGGGCGAGCGCGTCTTCGGCGGTCATCCCGAAATCCAGAACACCAATGATAGATCGCGCAACTTGCACAGGAATAGTCGGCCCGCCAGCCGCGCCGATAACCAGCACCACCTCACCTGTCTCATCAAAGACAATGGTAGGGGCCATGGAAGAACGGGGGCGTTTGCCCCCTTCGACGCGGTTTGCAACAGGCTTTCCGTCCACTTGCGGTGAAGCGCTGAAATCGGTGAGTTCGTTGTTCAGGAAATAGCCATCAAAAAACAGTCCTGATCCCCACGCTCCCTCGATGGTTGAGGTGTAGCTGATGGCATTGCCTTCGCTGTCGGTCACAGAGAAATGCGTGGTGCCGTTTTCGGGTGGTTCATCGCCATCGGCTCGCGCCAGAGGTGCACCGGGCGGTGTGCCGGGTGTGGCGGTGTCCAAGGCTTTGGCAGGGTCGATCAAGGCAGACCGTGTGGAGACATAATCGCGGTTCAAAAGGCCATCGACAGGCACTTCGACGAAATCGGCATCCCCGATGTAAAGCTCGCGATCCGCATAGGCGATGCGCTGCGATTCAAGGAAAAGGTGCCAAAACTCCGCGCTTTGCGGGCCCATGGCAGCAATATCAAAACGCTCCAGCTGCCCAAGCATTTGCGCAACGGCAATTCCGCCCGAAGATGGCGGTCCCATCCCGCACACTTTGTAAGTGCGATAGCGATAGCAAACCGGATCGCGCTGAATTGCGGTGTAAGAGGTGATGTCCTCTAAAGTTAGTTTCCCATCCTGCGGGGTTTCGCCCGCGACATAACTTGCAAAAGCGGCTGCACGCGTCTTGTACATCGCGGATGGCCCTTGTGCCGCGATCTCCTCTAGCGTTTTTGCCAAAGCGGGAACTTTGATGATGGAGCCGACCGGCAAAACTTCGCCGTCAGCGCCGAAATAAATCGATCGTGCTGCTTCTGTTTTGCCAGCTCTGTTCGCACGAGTTTTCACCGAATTGTTGAGCCGGCGGTTCATCTGAAAGCCATCGCGCGCCAAGGCTATGGCGGGTTCAAACAAATCGGCCCAAGGCAGTTTTCCGTGCGCTGCATGCGCCTTGGCCGCAAGCGCGATATTGCCGGGCACGCCCACACTTAGGCCAGAGGTCACCCGCACATCAGAGGGCAAACGCTCACCGTTCTCATCAAGAAAGCGTGTGCCCGTGGCAGTGGAAGGTGCCGTTTCGCGGCCATCATAAGTAATGACACCGTCTTCGCTAGCGCGCACCATAAAGCCGCCCCCGCCAATGCCTGAGCTTTGCGGCTCAACGACAGTGAGGGCGACCATAACAGCGATGGCAGCGTCAGTGGCAGAGCCGCCTTTTGCCAAGATCGCCTCCCCTGCCGCGGTTGCGCGGGGGTCAGCGGCGCTAACAGCGCCTTCCAATGCGCTGGGAGAAGGTGATTCGCTGACGGTTTCAGCGTTTTGATAAGGCGAACAGCCCAAAAGAGCTGCCGCACCAAAGCTCACCATGAGATGGGATATTTTCATAGTCGCAGGCCTATTCGCTTCCTACGCCATCGGCAAGCTGTGTAAATCCGTCCCGCCGCATCAATTGGGCCAGCCCTTTGGCGATCTTTCCGCCAAGGCCCGGCCCCTCATAGACCATCGCGGAATACAGCTGTACGAGGCTCGCGCCGGCTTTGATCCGATCCCAGGCGTGTTCGGCTGATCCAATTCCGCCAACGCCAATAAGCGCAATCTCGCCACCTGTAGCCTTTCGGAAATCGCGCACACGCTGAAGCGCAAGTTCGCGCAACGGCTCACCTGATAGCCCGCCTGTCTCGCCAGCATGGTGCGATCTGAGATCAGGGCGCGATATGGTGGTGTTGGACACAATGAGAGCGCCTAGTTTTTTCTCAAGCGCAATACGGGCGATCGCATCGATGTCTGCAGGCTCAAGATCCGGTGCCACTTTGAGGAAGATGGGCGGGGCATTTTCGCTGCAAACGTCATCGCGCGCCTCGATCACGCCATCGATCAATGCGGTGAGCGCGCTTTCATCTTGAAGGGCGCGCAGTCCCGGCGTGTTGGGGCTTGAGACATTGACTGCAAGATAGCTCGCCAATGGTGCCATAGACCGCGCCATTTGAGCATAATCGGCAATCCGATCCTCTGAATCTTTGTTGGCCCCGATATTGATCCCGACAATTCCAGCTTTGCCAGTGCGAGCTTGCAATCGGTTCAAGGCTGCATCGGCGCCCGCATTGTTAAACCCCATCCGGTTGATGACAGCTCTATCCTCCACCAGTCGAAACAAGCGCGGTTTGGGATTGCCAGCTTGCGGGCGCGGTGTGATCGATCCAACCTCGGTAAAGCCGAAACCAAGGCCCAAAAGAGCATCGGGAACTTCGGCATCTTTATCAAAGCCAGCGGCCACACCAACGGGATTGGGAAAGTCCAATCCCGCCACATTGATGGCCAAAGGGCCTGATTGACCAACGAATCGAGCGCTCTGGCGAATCGGTAAAGCCCTCAATCCGGCGATGGCCAGACGGTGTCCGACCTCCGAATCGAGCGTGAAAAGCGCTGGTTTTAAGAATTTGAAAAGCATTGGACGTGGCTATGGCAAAATTTTTCGGAGTGTCGAGAGAAAGGATTTGATAGCTTACAATCGCGCTAACCCGCTAACTTCCGCCAGATGCATGGTTTGCAAGCGTGGTTAACAACGCACTGATTTACGCTACGTACTCAACCTTGTCGTTTGCATACAATTCTCCTGTATAAACCCCGTCTAAATCCACTCCTGCGACCCGAAGGGCTCGGAGCAGCAATGCGAAGAGTTCCTCAACTCAAATGGGCGGTCTCTCAAATGGGGCCGCCCTTTTTTTGTGTCAAAACAGGACGGAAACGCCTAGTGCTCGCACATAAGAGCATAAGCGATGAAGCAAACCCAACCTCAAACACAAACAATTCGGCGCAAAGACATAGCGAAAGCGGCTCATGATTCCGCGTTAGAGCTTACCGCGCCTTCGCTCATCACGATTGATTACATTGCGCCGCCGGCTGCTGTGAGCGATTATATTACAACGCTCTATCATTTTCGCTGTGACGAGGATGTGATCCGCGATATTCAGCCATCTTCTGTCGGCCATCTCAGCCTGTTTCCGCGCGGCAAGGGTGAGATGTATTTTCGTGAAGGGCATGTCGACACCAATCATCCCGTCGCCCTGCTCACCCCGCTGGCGAATGCTGCACCCTTCTTCGTTGATGGGCCGATGCATGTCATTGGCGCTGCGCTTACGCCTCTTGGATGGGCGGCCTTAACGGGATTGCACGCGGGCAAATACGGCAATCGAATGGTCGATGCCGTCAAGATATTGGGCGAGGATATCGGCGTTCTTGGCGAGACTCTGATTTCCGATTACCTCGCAGGCGCCATGTCAGGGCGCGATGCGGCATTGGCGGTCGGCGAATATATTGGCCGCACTGCCAAGCCCGTTAATCCTCGCCACAAAGAGCTCATTCGTGTTGTGAACAATTGGCTCGGTTCATCATTCAATCCCGATGTTGCCGATTTGATGGCGCGCGCCGCCTATTCAGAACGCCAGGTGCAGCGATTGGTAGAGCGGTACTTCGGCCTCCCTCCCAAAGATATTGCCCGGAAGTATCGCGCGTTGCGAGCGGCGGCTTTGTTGTCTTTCCCAACGCTCACGCCTGATTACGAAGCAGCCTTGGGAGATGCGTTTTTTGACCAATCGCATATGATCCGCGAAATAAACCGGTTTGTGGGCCGCACCCCTACGCGGCTTGGAAATGATGATAGCCCGTTCCTCAATGAAATGATCGCGCCTCGCAATCTGCGCGAACTTGATCCGCGTTGGGGCGAAGAGGCACAAATGCTCCGCCCAATCGTTGAGATTGGATGCAAGGAAGACAAAGGATAATCGATGAAGAGATTGCTGCTTAGCGCGGTTAGCGCATGTGTGTTGGCTGCGATGCCTGCGCCCGCTCTGGCTGATGGCCATGCAGACAATGCATCCGAGGCAGAAGCGCAAGATAACTCGGCGGCGCTGGCTGAATTGTTCGAGACATACAACACAGCCCTCCTCGCCATGAACCCGCAGACCAAATCCTATCGCGGCATTCGCGATGAAGATTACGCGCTTTGGAATGATCCATCAGATGCGGCGAGCGATGCTGAGTTTCGTCTCACGCAATCGGTCGCCCGGCAAATGAAGGAGCGTTTTGATCTTGATGCGCTCTCTGCTGAAGACGCGCTGTCTTATCGCCTGTTTCTTGCATCCGCTGAGCAAAACGCGATGCTCAATCCGTTTCGTGACCTTGGCTATATCTTCGATCACCGCCGTGGGCCGCATACGCAGATGCCCGCCTTCCTTATCAACATCCACCGAGTGAGCGAGCCTGCCCATGCCGACGCTTATGTTGCGCGTATCCAAGGCATGGGGCCGCAATTGGATGCGCTGACAGCCAAAGCGCGCGAACGGGCGGATGCTGGTGTGATGCCGCCTGATTGGGTGTATCCTTACATTATCGCTGATCTCGAAGCGTTGATTGCTTCGGGCAATGACAATGCGGTTCTCGAAGATTTCGAAGCCAAGGTCATGGCGCGGCCCGTAGGAGAGGGTGAGCAGCTTGATATGGCCGCTTCTGCAACGATGTGGCTGGGCGCTGCTGAAGAGGCGTGGAACACGTCCGCCCTTCCCGCTTACAAGCGCCTGCTGGAAGAGATGAAGCGCCAGAAAGCCATCGCGCCCACTGATGATGGCGTGTGGCGGCTGCCTGATGGCGATGCCTATTACGCCGCCCAGTTAAAGCGCTACACCACCACCGATCTCACGGCAGATGAGGTCCACAATATCGGCCTTCGTGAAGTGGAGCGTATCCATGGCGAAATGCGCGCGATTATGGCGAAAGTGGGCTTTGAAGGGTCCTTGCGCGAATTTTTCGAATTCACCCGCAATGGCGATCAATTCTACTACGAAACGCGCGAGGATTATCTGCGCGATGCGCAGGCCAAACTCGACGCGATGGAAGCCAAATTGCCCGAATATTTCGGCCGTCTTCCCAAAGCCAAAATGATCATCAAACCGGTTGAAGCTTTCCGCGAAAAGAGCGCTGGCAAAGCCTTCTATCAAAGCCCTGCACCTGATGGATCACGCCCCGGCACTTATTACGTGAACCTCTATAATCTGCGCGATCAATCCAAGAACGAGCTGGAAGCGCTCGCCTATCACGAAGGATTTCCCGGCCACCATTTGCAGCGCGCGCTTCAAACCGAGCTCGGCGATTTGCCGCCTTTCCGCCGCTATGGCGGGTGGACCGCCTATACTGAGGGCTGGGGCCTTTATACCGAGGAACTGGGCAAGGATATGGGGTTCTACACCGATCCCTATTCTGATTTCGGCAGGCTCGGTATGGAGCTTTGGCGCGCTTGCCGCCTTGTGGTCGATACCGGCCTACACTCTAAAAAATGGACGCGTGAAGAAGCGATCGAATATCTTCAAGAAAACACACCCAATCCCCAAGGCGATATCGTCAAAGCGATTGAACGCTATATCACAACGCCGGGCCAAGCGACCGCTTATATGATCGGCAAATTGAAGATTATGGAATTGCGCGGGCAGGCCGCAGACCAGTTGGGCGATGATTTCGACATTCGCGGATTTCATGACACGGTTTTGCTGTCTGGTCCGGTGCCCTTGTCGATATTGGAAGAGAATGTGATTACTTGGATAAAGGCACAAAAAGGCGGGTAATCGGCAGCAATGTCGCTGGAATACAATGGTCTCTTCGCGCTCCCGGTTATTGGCCCAGACGAGGCCGATCACTCCAGGCTTTGCAGAGTCTTACCCATTTTGACGCTGCGGGCGATCCACCTATTGCTAGTTGCCAATTGGGTTGGATCGCCCCAATGGCTGCTTTATGGCCGGATCGTCTCCATTAAATCTTGCCCATGATGCAAGTAACGAGCATTTTGAGCTCAAATACTTCGATCCGCCTGAGGGATTGGAGAAGTATATTCTCAATCTTTTTGAGCTTCGCCATTTCGAAGGTCCAGTTCACGACCGCCATATTGGAGCGCTGGGGCATTTATTCCTGACGATACGAGGGGGAGCTTCCGGCCAATTTGGTGATCGGATAGACGTTGTTGATGCCAAGCCTGCATTGTTCAACGCCTTCGAAGTGGCTGTCCCCTACACACATTATGGGCCCTTGTGGTGCCTTGGCGCATCGCTGTCTCCGCTTGGATGGGCCGCGCTGGCACAGGTGTCAGTCAAAGAGTACGGCAATCGTTACATGCATGCGAGCGAAGTATTGGGACCAGATATTGAAAATCTATCTGACTCGATTGTACCGCGCAGATTGTCGGATGAAACTTCAACGGAGGACGCCTGTCTTGAGGTGGCCGAATGGATCAGGCCTCGGCTAAAACCTGTCTCAGCCTCGCATGAACGCGTCATCGACAAAGTGCTTGCCTGGCTTGGCTCTTCGCTTGATCCGCCGGTCGAAGAGCTGGTCGATGACGAGCAATATTCGCGCCGCCAGATGGAGCGGCTGGTGCAGCAATATTTTGGCTTCGCGCCCAAAGGCCTTGCGCGCAAATTCCGTGCTGTGCGGGCTGCTAACATTTTGGCGCAGCCTGATCTAACCGATGAGGGGGAAGCGGAGCTTGCCGAAGCATTCTTTGATCAACCGCATATGATCCGCGAGATTCGCCGATTCTGCGGCTACACACCCTCGCGCCTTGGCGGTACGGGTGGATCGATGTTTGAAAGGCTTACGCATTTGCAAAGTCTTGAACGGATGCCGTCCTATCGTGCGATTGGAAAACCAGACAAAACTTGAAATCGGACCAATTGGTGCGTATTTGAAATCCGACTCAATTGGTCCGATTTAAGAATGGCTCGCAATAAGGGCCGAAAAGTCTGGAATTATGCGCCTTTCCAACCTTGCTGATTATGCCGTGATCACCATGGCCCAGGCCGCTTCGCATTGCGGTGATGGCCGTGTGAGTGCGGCTGAGCTTGCGAGCGAGACTGGCCTGCCCGTGCCCACCGTCCAAAAACTCGTCTCTAAACTTACCGCTGCCACGCTTTTGCGGTCAGTGCGCGGCGTTGGCGGCGGGTTGCAGCTTGCGCGGCCTGCGGCTGCAATCACTGTCGCTGACATCGTCGAAGCGGTTGAAGGGCCGATTGCTCTCACCCAATGCGTGCATGGCGAAGATTGCGAATATGAAACGGGCTGCACGATGAAGCCGCATTGGCCCATCATCAATGATGCGATGCGCGGCGCTTTGGCTGGGATTACTCTGGATCAATTGCGCGCAAACCCCAGCGTGGCGACACCCCCCTCTCTCCAACCCAAAGAAGAAGCGGCATGACCGACAATCTCGATCTCCAAACTCCAGAAATGGATCAAGATGCGAAAGATGCAGCCGCCGCCGCTGCTGAATATGAGCATGGCTGGTCGGCTGACATCGACACCGAATTTGCGGAAAAAGGCCTTAATGAGGACACCGTCCGGTTTATCTCCGCCAAAAAGGGAGAGCCGGAATGGATGCTCGATTGGCGTTTGAAGGCCTTTCGCATGTGGGAGCAGATGGAAGAGCCTGATTGGGCGAAAGTCGGTTATCCCAAAATCGATTATCAAGACGCCTATTATTATGCCGCGCCGACTAAGAAGGTAGAGCTGGATTCGCTCGATGATCTCGATCCTGAGATCAAAGCGGTTTATGACAAACTTGGCATTCCGCTGGGCGAGCAAGAAGTGCTGGCGGGGGTTAAAGGCGCGAAAAAGGTGGCCGTGGATGCCGTGTTTGACAGCGTCAGCGTTGCTACCACGTTCCGCGAAGAGCTGAAGAAAGCGGGCGTGATCTTCCTGTCGATCTCTGAGGCGATCAAGGAATATCCTGAGCTTGTGAAAAAGTGGCTGGGCCGCGTGGTGCCGGTG
Source organism: Pseudomonadota bacterium (assembly GCA_038532855.1). GTDB lineage: Bacteria > Pseudomonadota > Alphaproteobacteria > Sphingomonadales > Sphingomonadaceae > Erythrobacter. The sequence continues at coordinate 22,053 of JBCAZT010000001.1, read as the reverse complement.
CGTGACAATTACTTTGCGGCGCTCAATTGCGCGGTCTTTTCCGATGGCACGTTTGTATACGTCCCCGAAGGCGTGCGCTGCCCGATGGAATTGTCGACCTATTTCCGCATCAATGCCGAGAATACGGGCCAGTTTGAGCGGACGCTGATTGTCGCTGAAAAGGGCTCTTACGTCAGCTATCTTGAAGGCTGCACCGCGCCCATGCGCGATGAAAACCAATTGCACGCTGCCGTTGTGGAACTGGTTGCGATGGACGATGCCGAAATCAAATATTCGACCGTCCAAAACTGGTATCCGGGCAATTCAGAAGGCGTGGGCGGGATCTACAATTTCGTGACCAAGCGCGGCCTGTGCCAAGGGGACCGGTCTAAGATCAGCTGGACGCAAGTTGAAACAGGCTCTGCTGTGACGTGGAAATACCCGTCATGCGTGCTCAACGGCGAAGACAGTGTGGGTGAATTTTACTCGGTCGCGGTGACGAACAATTTCCAACAGGCCGACACCGGCACCAAAATGGTGCACAATGGCAAAGGCTCACGCTCGACGATCATCTCCAAGGGCATTTCGGCGGGCAAATCCAACAACACCTATCGCGGGCTTGTTCGCGTGGGGCCCAAGGCGGATGGCGTGCGCAATTTCACCCAATGCGACAGCCTGCTTTTGGGCGATGAATGCGGCGCGCACACGGTGCCCTATATCGAGGTGAAAAACCCCGGCGCACAAATCGAACACGAGGCGACCACGTCCAAAATCTCCGACGAGCAGATGTTTTACGCGCAGCAACGCGGCCTAGACGAGGAAGAGGCCGTGGCGCTGATCGTCAACGGCTTTGCCAAGGATGTGCTGAAAGAGCTGCCGATGGAGTTTGCGGTTGAAGCGCAGAAGCTGCTGGCGATCTCGCTTGAAGGGAGCGTGGGGTGATGGACACTCCAGAGCATTCTTTTGTCCTCGACCATCACCCTGGGATGCACGTTGACGCGTTTGGTTTGCTTATCCCTTTCGACAGCTTGATCGAATGCTTGACCATGTTTGCTATATTCCTGATCGGAAGCTTAGCAAGCCGACAAAGATGGCCGATGGCCGTCCTCGCAGCGCTGGCTGTAGCCTTTTTAGCTACCGCTCTTTTTCAGGCCCTTGTGACCGCCGCTATTGGTGACCCAGAATTGTATTCTGCCTTTGACAAAGACGGCGCCTTCAAAATTGGCGAAGCCGTAGGAGTGAGACTGTTCATGATCGCCTCCATACCCTTTGGATTTGGCGCGGCACTGACTTGGATGGTCCGTCGCGTTTCGAGTAAACGAGAGGGCATTGCCACATGACCAGCGACAAGACTCCTCGCTCTACTTTAGGCCTTAAAGACACCTCGGACACCGAACCCGGACTCAACAAAAAGGGCCGCGGGTGGAAGATTTCGGACAAGCGCCTAGATGAATTGCACAGCCAAGCGCGTGAACGGCGTCGCTTTTCTTCCGAGGCGCACAAGGCTCTCGCCAAGCGTTTTGCCACCGCCAATCTTGGTCGGCACACCTTCAAGCGCCATGCGGTTGTCGGCTCCGCCATCGTCGATTTCAATTGCCACTCGCTCGGCATGGCGGTCGATATTTTTGAAGAGGGCGACAATGAACAACTCGCCTCGCGCCGCGACAAAAGCTTGGAGGCGGTCGGCATCAAAGTGATGCGGATCAAAGCGTCCGAAATCCTCGACAATATGGACGGCGTGCTCACCCGCATAACGATGGGAATGCGCCAGCGTATTGACGATAAAAACCAGCGCAGAGCGGAACACCGCCGCGCATCAGCGCCTTCGCGGGCTCCATCAGGCATAAGCAACGGGGAATGAACACTATGCTTACAGCCATCGCCACCGCCACTCTATTGACCGCCGGTCTCGCCATGGACGAACGGTCGCAAGACAGTGTGCTGGGCGGCAGCGAATACACCAAGCTGCCTGAGACATGGGAGCTGTCTTACGACATCGCGATCAAGCCCTATCTGGATGACTATAAAAGATGTCTTGAACACACCAATTTGATGTTCAACGGCACGCCTAATGTCGAAACACAGCATCGCGCGGCGCTCCCCCGGTGCGCCGAGGTGCGCGAAGAGGGCGTGGCGGCGTCCAATGCGGCTGTCGCTCGGCGCGGACGGTCAGACACTTTCACGCCTACTCAGGTCAGCGAAGCTTTCGATGTGATGGGCTACATCCACATCCAGCGCGGCCGAAATCTCGACCAGCAATTCACTTTGCAAATGCGCGCAGCCGAAGAACGCCAGCGCCAATATGATGCGCAAATCGCAGCGCGCGATGCTGCGTTGGCACGCGATTCTGAAGCCGCCGAAATTGAAACAGCCCCCCTACCCCCTCAGGAACCCACCGATGTTGGCAATTAACGATCTCAAAGCCGAAGTTGAAAGCGCGGATGGCACAAAGCCAATCCTCAAAGGCCTAACCCTAGAGGTGGCACCGGGCGAGGTTCACGCGATTATGGGCCCTAACGGCGCTGGCAAATCGACTCTGGCGCATGTGCTTGGCGGAAAGCCGGGATACGAAGTCACGGGCGGATCGGTGACTTTCAAGGGTGAGGACCTGCTTGACCTCGACCCGCATGAGCGCGCGGCATCAGGCCTCTTTTTGGGCTTTCAATATCCGGTTGAGATCCCCGGAGTCTCAAACGTCCAATTCCTTCGCGAAGCGTTGAATGCTCAGCGCAAATATCGCGAGGAAGAGCCCTTGTCCGGCGGCGAGTTCCTGAAGCTTGCCAAAGAGAAGGCTGCCCTTCTCAAAATGGACATGGACATGCTCAAACGCCAGGTGAATGTCGGCTTTTCTGGTGGCGAGAAAAAGCGCGCAGAAATGGTCCAGATGGGTATTCTAGACCCCAGCTTTGCCGTGCTGGATGAGACCGATAGCGGCCTCGATATCGATGCTTTGCGCGTCGTTGGCGAAGGGATCAATTCGATAATGCGCTCACCCGATAAGGGCGTGCTGCTGATAACCCACTACCAACGCCTGCTCGATGTGGTGAAGCCTGACCGGGTCAGCGTTTTGGCCGGTGGCCGGATTGTTGAAACGGGTGGTCCAGAGCTTGCTCTGCGGCTTGAACAAGAAGGCTACGATGCTCTTGTGAGCGGAGCCATGGCTGATGCCTGAGGCCGCCACCCTCCCTACTCGCCGTGATGAGGCGTGGCGCTATGCCGATATTGATGCGGCCAAGGCGCTGGGCGCGGATGCGCTTGATCTCTGGGAAGAAGTTGCTGTGGCGGATGGCGAGACGTTTCAGCGCAATCTCGTGCTGGGAAGCGATACCTCTGGCCTTCACCGTATTCGGTTGACGTTAGGTGCCAAGGCGCGTGCGGAGATATTTGCCACGCTTGCGGGTAGCGCCTCCACGCGTTTGGAAATCGAAGTGACGCTGGCTGACGGCGCGCATTTTGAGCTGGGCGGTGTGACCATTGGCGGCGGCGATGTGACACGCGAAATAGTGACGACCTCCGTGCATTCTGCGCCCAACGCAACCAGCAATCAGACGGTGCGGGCCGTCCATTGGAACACCGCCGTCGGCAATTTTCTAGGTGAGATCAAAGTCGCTCGCCACGCGCAAAAAACTGATGCTGCACAGGATTTCAAAGCGCTTTTATTGGAACAAGGTGCGAGTGCGAATGCCGTGCCGCAGCTCGAGATTTTCGCTGACGATGTCAAATGCGCCCATGGTGCGACAGTCGGCGAATTGGACGAAAATGCCCGTTTCTACATGGCTGCACGCGGCCTTTCCCCTGATATGGCGCAGCGCCTGCTTGTGCAGGCCTTTATCGGCGATGCGTTTGTTGAGCTTGAAGATGAGGCGGAGCGCGAAAAATTGCTGGATGCCGCTTTGTCACCACTTGAGGCGAGAGGATAAGAATGAAGCTGATTGCGAAAATAGCAGCGATGTCAGCGATTTTATTGGCAAGCGCAACTCCCTGTATCGCCGAGGAAACCGAGGGCGCAATGCCATTTCCCTCGGCAGGCGAGTTCAGCCCGATTGAGCGGTATAATATCTCCGACAGCCGCGCGCGGGACTTGGCCAAATTCTATCTTCGCTCATTTGGCGTTGATGCAAGACAAGCTGAGTTTGAACAGACCGAGCATCCAAGTGATCCAGCAAAACGCATCATTTTGATCGCTGCGAGTGGGTTAAAAGATGATTCTGTGCAGGCCATTCAATTACGCCTCACGATGCATTCAAGAGCCGGTCAGTGGAGTGTGACAGAGGCGGGCATTAGGCGCAAATGCTGGCGGGGCGATAACACCACCCAATGGCAGAAAGAGCTGTGTCCTTGAACGCACCTGTTTCTCTTGAAGCATTTCCTGACCTGTGCGCAGACTTTCCCGGTCTCATGGCGCGCGATGGCAAGCCATGGCATTATCTCGATACAGCTGCGACATCGCAGAAACCACGCGCTGTGATCGATGCCATGGCACAGGCTATGGGCGCGGATTATGCGACAGTGCATCGCGGGGTCTATGCGCGCTCTGCTGATATGACGCTGGCTTTTGAAGCGGCGCGGCGGCGGGTCGCGAGCTTCATTGGCGGGGTTGAAGATGAGATTGTCTTCACTCGCGGCGCGACCGAGGCGATCAATCTGGTTGCGAACACTTGGGGCCGTGCGAACCTGAAAGCGGGCGACCGCATCCTCCTTTCACAGCTCGAACATCATTCCAATATTGTACCTTGGCAGATGCTGGCCGAGCGAGTTGGCGCGCATATTGATGTGTGTCCGCTCACCGAGGATCACCAAATTGATCTTGATGCCGCCGAAGCCATCTTAACCGAGCAGCATAAGCTTGTCGCCCTCGCGCATGTGTCGAATGTGCTGGGCAGTGTGCTGGATGCCCCGCGCGTTGCTGCGATGGCACACCAAGTGGGTGCGAAGCTGCTGCTTGATGGGTGTCAGTCCGCCCCGCATATGCCGGTTGATGTTGCAACGCTGAATTGCGATTTCTACGTCTTCTCCGCGCACAAACTCTACGGTCCCACCGGGATTGGAGCGCTTTGGGCGCGTAAAGATATTCTCGATGCCATGCCCGCATGGGAAGGCGGAGGCGCGATGATTAATCGCGTGACCTTTGAAAAAACGACCTATGCCCCTGCCCCGCAACGATTTGAAGCCGGGACGCCCGCGATTGCCGAGGCGATCACGTTTGCCGCCGCGGCCGATTATGTGAGCGAGATTGGGCTGGATAAACTCCACACCCATGAGGCTGGGCTGGTTGAGCGACTTCGCGGCGAACTCGGCGCGATGAATGATGTGACGCTTTATGGTCCGACTGACAGCGCCGGCATTGTCAGCTTTGCGATTGATGGCATTCACCCGCATGATCTTGGCACTATCCTGGACGAAGCCAATGTCGCGATCCGCGCCGGCCACCATTGCGCCCAGCCTTTGATAGATTATCTTGATGTCCCCGCCACCGCACGCGCCAGCTTTGGCGCTTATTCGAGCGAGGCGGATATTGATGCCCTTTTGGAAGGGATTGCCCGCACCAAACGGATTTTTGGGAAAGCATGATGAACAACACCGATGATGAAGTGGTCAAGCCACCCCGCGCCCGCGTTTCTGATGCAGTAGATGACGCGCCAAGCGAGCCCGCGCCAAAGCGTGAGCGCGATTATCTTGATGGATTTCTCGCAGCCAAACCTTCAGGCCCAGAGGCAACAGGCGATGGCGGCGAATTGCAGCAGGCAGTCATCGATGCACTCAAAGAAATTTACGATCCTGAAATCCCAGTCAATATATACGATTTGGGCCTCATTTATGGGGTTGAGGTGGATGACGAGGCGGATGCGACCGTTACGATGACACTGACAACGCCGCATTGCCCGGTTGCCGAAACAATGCCGGGCGAAGTGGAGTTGCGCGCTTCCTCTGTGCCCGGCATTCGCGATGCCGAGGTTAATCTGGTATGGGATCCGCCATGGTCGCCTGAGAAAATGAGCGATGAGGCCCGTTTAGAATTAGGGATGCTATGATGACGACAACAACCAAAGAACGCCCTGCAGCCGTTATCCTTACGTCCCGCGCAGAGGATCGCATCGCCCATCTGATGAGCCAAGCGCCCGATGATGCGATCGGCGTCAAGCTCTCGACCCCGCGACGCGGGTGTTCGGGCCTTGCCTATTCGGTTGATTATGTGACCGAAGAAGCAAAGTTCGACGAGAAAATCGAAACACCGGGCGGCACCTTCTACATCGACGGGGCAAGCGTGCTGTACCTTGTCGGTTCAACCATGGATTGGGTTGAAGACGATTTCACCGCTGGTTTCGTGTTCGAAAACCCCAACGCAAAAGGCGCATGCGGCTGCGGTGAGAGCTTTATGGTCTGATGACCGCTCGCATAGTTCAACTGACTTGTACGCTGGATTGCACCCCAGATAATGCGTGGGAGCATGTCCAAACTTCCGCGCTTTTGCATCACATCACGCAGCCTTTGATCCGGTTTAGGCCACAGGGGCAGCCGTTTCCCGCTATTTGGGAGCCTGGTGAGTACCGCGCTTGGATGTTTCTGTTTGGTTTTATCCCGCTGGGTTGGCAGGCAATTGCCATCAGCAAACCCAAGTCCGATGGCAAGGCCCGTTTCGTGCGCGACAATGGATATAGCCCCTTAATCAAGACGTGGGATCATTGGATTATGATCGAGCCCAGCGCGGATGGCGAAAAAACGCGTTACACGGATAAGGTCACAATCGATGCGGGCGTCCTTACACCAGTGGTAGCCTTGTTTGCGCGCATCTTTTACGGGCATCGGCAAAAGCGATGGCGCAGCCTCGCGCGATCGCGGTTTGCGGCCTTGGCCACTTAACCCTCTTCGTCGAGCCGTTTGATTAAGCGTTTCTCCAGATCATCCAACTCGCCATCTGCCTTGACCATGGAATCGAGCCAATCAAGCTCTGCTTCTGTTACCTCAGCGCCTTCGGCTGAACGGGCAACGATTTGCTCGCCCGCTTGCTCTGAAACCGCGCCGCCTTTGCGTTTACCAAAGACCACGCCCATCACATTGCCCACATTGTTGGCGATGTTGGGTGCTTCGCGCACCATGCCGCCCATAAAACGGCCGACACTGGTCTGATTATCAGCGATGAAACGCTCCAATTCGAGGCGACGGCCATGGCTTAGCTGGGCGCGGGCCATTGTGAAGCCTTTGAGGTAATTGGCCACGCCATCCACGAACAGATCAGCCCATTCTGGTGCGTTCGCATCCGGATCTGTCTCATCTTTCAAGCGGAACAGCATTTCAGCATCGAAGCGGGTGACTGCCGCAGGGCCGTGCCCGCCGCTTGCAAAGACAACGCGTCGCAGGACTTTGCATTCGGCGGTACTGATGTGGGTTGCCGAAAGCTCTCCGCCGCAGCGGGTGGGGCCCGTTCCGGTGAGAACTTCACGCTCTATCTGCTTCAGCACATAGTCTTTGAGGATTTGCGGGGTGTTTTCAGCCCGCTCAAGTATCCGGACAATCGTTTCCAGCTCAACCAGGCTTTCCACCACGCCATCATGGTCGATTTTGTCGATCAGCCAGCGCGCTTCTTCGTCATCGCATTGCAGGCGTGGTTCGGTGCCATTGAGGACGAACTCGCCAATCGCCTCGACAAAGAAATCGCACCATTCCTCAGTGCGATCATCCAAGGCATCATTGAGTGCGAACAATGCTTCGGCTTCATCGCGTGCGATAATGCCATCGCCCCAACCCTGACGGCGCAGAGCCAACACTTCATCAGAGCACACTGTGCCATCGTCGGCAGCGCGCCGGGCCAGATCGGAAAAATGCGTGGTCATGGTTTAACAGCTTCCTTGGTCTCATTGTAAGAATTGCCAAGGTTTTGCCATAGATACGCTTAAGACCGGGTTACTTTTTCGCACCATTTCTGAGGGTTTTTGCGCAAGCTGCTTTGTCCAATGCTGTACCAGTTTGCCGGTTGCGTGCTTCGATATGGGTCGCCACCGGTTCTTGCCCGCTCTGCAAAGGGTACAGGAAGATATCGAGGACACAGTTTTCATCCGCAAATTGCAATTTGCGCGCAAAGCCTTCTTTAAGATCAATCCGCGCCTTCCCAAACTGTCCAAGCAAACCAGCTGAGTTTGCCCCGATAACACCCTCCAGTCCGGCATCGCGAACGCTTTGGGAAGGCATCAAGACCGGAGCCGGTGCTCTGGTGGCTGCGCTGTTGACCGTGCTCGCCGGTCCGCCAGAGCTTCCGCCCGAACATGCGGCAAGGGATCCGGCCAAGGCTAGAATAAGGGGATGCCTCATGGATAATGGCTCCTTGGCCGTGAACGCTTTGGCACTAGTGCTTGGATAACGCACGATGCACCAGATGTGTGCCCGCAGCCGCGCCAAGAACCGGGGCAATAAGCCCAGCAAAGGGAACTAACATCAGCAAAGCGATGCTTGTCCCCAGCAAGAAACGCGTCGATTTGCTGACTGGATTGTCCTTTGGCGCGTCCCCGCAATGCCTCAGCCATGCCATATCGGTCAATTCACGACCTAAAAGCCAACCATTTACGCTCAGTAGAAGCACGGCGGGGCCAATTCCTGTCACCAGCAAGACGATCACGAGGGGCAAAGCGATCACGTTGGTGCCGATCGTTCTCCCAATCCCGCGTAGGGAATTGGCAAGATCATCCACAAAAGGAAGATGGCGGGCATTTTGTGCAGCGGCGCGATAGTGCTTTGCCTCGACCGCGGCGACAACTTCATCGGCGAAAAATTGCAGGACGGCGACAGCCACGACGCGGAACAAAAGCCACGCCGCAACAAGGCTTGCAAAAAGCGCGACTAACCCTGCGACGGCGGGGCCATAATCACTTGGCAAAGCGGAATTTAGCCAGCGATCAATCGCTGCATCCAGAGCGAGCCAAAATCCAAAACCAAGCCCGATAAAGACCACAAGCGTCACCAACAGCGTTTTCGCCAAGAGCCGCAAAATAGCCGGATCGCTTAGTTGGCCAAAAGCCTGGGCAAGGGATTGAAGAACCGCGCGCATCGCAAGACAATCGATGCTTTGGTCCACGTCGGAAGTCAAACTGCTTGGCGCTTGCCGCTCTTACCGCTAACCCGCCGCCAATCTTCCAGACAACAGGATGTACCACGTGACCCAATCCCCAACCGACGCCCGTTATGATGTGATCGCCATAGGCAATGCTGTGGTTGATGTGATCGCCTCTTGTGAGGAGGAATTGATCGAAGAGCTTCAGCTCAATCGCGGCGGGATGACTTTGATCGACGCAGAAGGGGCGACCACGCTTTATGCCGCGATGGGCGCAGCGACAGAGACGTCTGGCGGGTCAGCTGCGAATACGCTTGCAGGGGCGTCGAAACTTGAGCTGCAATGCGCGTTTATCGGGCAAGTTTGCGATGATCAGTTGGGCGAGGTCTTCACGCATGATATGCGCGCGGAAGGCATCGACTTTGACACGGCACCGCTGAGCGAAAGCCCGCCAACCGGGCGCTGCCTGATTTTTGTGACGCCCGATGGCGAGCGCACAATGAACACCTTCCTTGGTGCGGGGCAATTCCTGCCCGCGAAGGCACTCGACGAAGATTTGATCGCCAGCGCAAACATTCTTTATCTTGAAGGGTATCTGTGGGACCCAGAAGAGCCCCGCGCAGCAATGCGCCGTGCGATTGATGTGGCGCGGGCGGCTGGTCGCAAAATCGCTTTCACCGCCAGCGAAAGCTTTGTGATTGACCGGCACGGCGATGATTTCCGCGCGATGATCGAAGACGGCGTGATCGACATTCTCTTCGTCAATGAGGGCGAACTTGCAACACTGACGGGCGAAGATGATTTCGAAGCGGGCGTAGCAGCGGTCGCGGGCAAAGTGCCTGTCTTGGTCGCGACTAAAGGCGAAGCCGGAGCCATCGCAATTGCTCATGAAGAGCGGGCAGAAGTGGCCGCAGAGCCGGTTGAAAAGGTTGTCGACACAACCGGAGCAGGCGATCAATTCGCGGCTGGATTTCTCTCTGGCTATGCCAAAGGCGCGCCGCTTGCTGAGTGCCTCAAGCGCGGCGCGATTGCGGCTGCTGAAGTGATTTCGCATTATGGCCCGCGCCCCGAGGCTGACCTTAAAAAGCTGATGGCCGAAAAGCTCGGGTAAAGCGGCGCTGGCGATTACCGCTAACTTGACCAACTTGACACATTTCCTATTTGAAACGCGCGCTTGATTGGGTGCTGACGATAGTAAAGAGCCGCAATCCCGTTATCGCTGAAAAGCTTTGTAGGAAAATCAGAGCGCCTGTTTGGGGCCTGCATTTCGTAAGCGGATCAGCGTTTTACGCGGGCAAGAGTGTTTGAGGGCTGCGTTTTCGTTGCTTCGGCAATCAAGCGCTCGCGCATAGGTGCAATCCGCGATTTCACTTCAGCCATGCAGTCTCTTGCTTGCTGTGCTGCTCGGATCGAGCGTGTTGGGCCATTGCGGCACACCGCGCGCACAGCCTTATCGATCCGCTCGTCCAAAGTGGCTCTGCCCGCTTCGGATGCCAGGTTGAGATCGCTATAGGCGACAGCGCTGCGGTTTTCGCTCATTGCGGCGCTTGTTGGATTGGCGGTTGCAAAAAGAGCGAATACAGCGAGTAGAACAGTCTTCTTCATATTGGCCTCCCTTATGTTGGGTGAGGCACACTTTCTCCAATTTCGCAGAGGATACCAATCAAAGGGTGGCTTCTATCATAAGTCTGACTTATACCTATCTTATGCGAAAGCTCCCGCCACTTGCTGCCATTCGCGCTTTTGAAGCGGCTGCCCGCCATGGGAATTACACGCGCGCAGGCGAAGAATTGGGTCTGACGCAGGCTGGGGTCAGCTATCAGATCAAGGCGCTTGAAGAGCGTGTTGGTGAGATACTGTTCGTGCGCCAAGGGCGAGTGATGGAATTGACACCAGCAGGCAGCGCCCTTGCGCCCCGGTTAACCGAAGCATTTGTCACGATGGAACGCGCCTTTGAGGCGCTTCAAAGGGCCGAGGAATCCGTTCTGGCGATCGCCTGCTTCCAAACGTTTGCTACAAAGATTTTGGCTCCACGCCTTGGTAGTTTTCAATTGGCGCATCCAGAAATTGCAATCCGATTGGATGTTTCCGACAAGTATAGCGATTTAGAGGCTGGTGAGTGTGATGTGGCGATACGCTTGTCGCGCGATGTGCCGGCAAATTTGCGTTCTCACGAGCTCATGCCCCTTAGGCTCGCTCCTTTTACCAGCCCTTCGGTCGCCGCGAGGATAGGGCAGGTTGAAGACATCAAACCGATCATACAAGTTCACGATCGTATTTCCCCCAACTCCCAGTGGTGGAGCTATTGGGACAAAGCGATAGGGCTTGATGATGGGCATTTTGACGATGGGTCGCCGCGAGGCGGTTTACAGTTCGACTATATGATGCTCGATGCCGAGGCTGCGATGAGCGGCAACGGTGTCGCAATCTTGGCCCCACCTCTGTTCAATCAAGAGGTCAAAGAGGGTCGGCTGGTCCAATTGGGCAACCACATGGCCCAACCGGACCGGGCGTTTCGCCTTCTCTATCCAGAAATCCGCCGCCATTCCCACAAGGTCCGCGCCTTTCGAAGCTGGCTAACAGCGCAGATGGCAGAGCATCTGGAGGACGATCTGTGCGGTTTGCCGGATCAGAGGTGATTGGACTGTTGAGAATTACACCAGTTTGATACGGATCATCGTCAAAATACGACCAAGAAAATTTGTGCCCTTCCACAAGGCTGAATCATGATTGGCCGGGTCATCAATCTGCAATCCATTGCCCCAGTTCCAGTCGCGCGGATTGGCTTCGACTAGCATGGCCGGTGCGGTGTTTCTTAACTGCCTGAGCGCACCAGGATTTTGCGAGAACTTGCCTAGGTTTGCATGATATACAATATGAAAGCGCCACTGGCCCCATCTGGATTGGTCAAATGTGAGTATTTCCGAGCCAAGGCGCTTTTGGACCGCAGGATCAGCGCTTTCCATGATTGCCTTAGCGGTTTCGTCATCGCCAAACAGGTTTGCCTTGGCCGCCATCATGTATTGTTCTGCGCAAACAAACTCCGCTCCGTCTGCTGTGAAAGGCGTTGCGTGCCACTGGCTGAAGACCCCTTTGATAAAGGGGTGAAAGGCATCAAAATCCTGTGAACGAGGCAAGTCCTCTTCGAATATGTCGGGTTGCTCTGGGAAGCAGATCATTCCTGTTCCCGCTCAACTTCTCGCCAGCCAATATCGCTGCGATAAAAGCCGCTTGGGAAATCGACAGCGTATACCGCGTCGTAAGCAGCCTTTTGCGCCTCCGTCACCGATCCGCCTTTTGCGGTCACGTTCAGCACGCGGCCTCCATTGGCGATTAGCGCGCCATCTTGCATTTTGGTGCCTGCGTGGAAGACCTTTGCGCCGCTGCTTTCAGCATCGCCCAAATCGATAGCGCCGCCCTTTTCGGGTGTTGCTGGGTAGCCTTTTGCCGCCATCACCATGGTCAGCGCAGTCTCATCAGAGAATGTCGCATTCAGACCGGCCAATTCGCCATTCGCGCAGGCGAGCATGATTGCCGCCAGATCGCTTTCCAAGCGCATCATCAGCACTTGGCATTCCGGATCGCCAAAGCGGCAATTGTATTCGATCAGCTTGGGGCCTTCTGCCGTCAGCATTAAACCGGCATACAGCACACCGGAATAGGGCATGCCTTCTTCGCTCATGGTCGCAACAGTTGGCTCGATGATCTCGGTCATAGCGCGTGTTTGAAGCTCTGGCGTCAAAACGGGAGCGGGCGAATAGGCGCCCATGCCGCCTGTGTTGGGGCCAGTGTCGCCTTCGCCCACGCGTTTGTGATCCTGCGCGCTTCCAAAAGAGAGGATGTTGGTGCCATCGGTGAGAGCGAAGAAACTCGCCTCTTCGCCTTCGAGGAATTCCTCGATCACAACTTCTGCGCCCGCTTCGCCAAATTGCCCGCCGAACATATCGGTTAAAGCGGCTTCGGCATCTGGTCTGTTTTCCGCAATCACCACGCCTTTGCCTGCCGCCAAACCATCGGCTTTCAGAACATAGGGCGCGGTAAATTCATCGAGCGCCTTGATCGCCTGATCCAATGCTGTCGTGCGCACATAGCCGCCAGTGGGGATATTTGCGCGGGCGCACAGGTCTTTGGTGAAGCCTTTGGAACCTTCCAGTTGCGCGGCGGCTTTGGATGGGCCGAAAACGGGTATGCCAGCGGCGCGCAAGCTGTCTGCCAAGCCATCGACCAAGGGAGCCTCTGGCCCTATCACCAAAAGGCCGATTGTGTGTTCTTGGCAAAACGCCGTCACAGCGGCGTGATCTTTTGCGTCAAGGGCGACGCATTGCGCGTCCTCAGCGATGCCTGGATTTCCGGGGGCAGCGTAAAGTTGCGTAAGCGAAGGGGATTGCGCCAGTTTCCACGCTAGAGCATGCTCACGGCCACCCGAACCCAGCAACAGGACATTCATGGCGCGCACTCCCTCTTCAAATGGCGAAACCTCACGGCTGGTAGCGCGGGTCGAGCCAAGCGACAACGCACAACCCCTCTCGATCACCGAATTATCGCAAGCCCTAAAGCGAACGGTCGAAGATCGGTTTGGTCATGTGCGGCTGCGCGGGGAATTGTCGGGCGTCAAACGCGCAGCGTCGGGGCATATGTATTGCGCTTTGAAAGACGACAAAGCGGTTCTTGATGGCGTGATGTGGCGCGGGAATACAGGGCGGCTGAGCTTCGCGCCTGAAGACGGCCTTGAAGTGATCGCGACGGGTAAGCTGACGACCTATGCGGGGCGGTCAAAATACCAGATCGTAATCGATCAATTGGAGCTGGCGGGCGAGGGCGCTTTGCTGGCGCTGCTCGAAAAGACCCGCGAAAGATTGGCGGCAGAGGGTCTGTTTGCTGAAGGGCGTAAGCGGCGCCTGCCTTATTTGCCACGCACCATTGGCGTTGTGACGTCGCCGACTGGCTCTGTCATCCGCGACATCCTCCACCGGCTTGCGGACCGGTTTCCCAGTCATGTGCTCGTTTGGCCGGTGCTCGTGCAAGGCCAGGGCGCTGCCGAACAGGTCGCGGCGGCCGTGCGTGGGTTTTCTGATATGGCAGCGGACGGAGCAGCTTTGCGCCCCGACATCGTGATTGTCGCGCGTGGTGGCGGATCGATCGAGGATTTGTGGAGCTTTAACGAGGAAATCGTGGTGCGCGCGGTGGCCGAATGCAGCGTGCCGGTAATCTCCGCCGTTGGCCACGAAACCGACACCACTTTGGTTGATTACGCCTCAGACCGCCGCGCGCCTACTCCTACAGCGGCGGCGGAAATGGCAGTGCCCGTGCGTGCTGATCTGGTCGCGACGTTGGCGGATCTTGCTAACCGCCAGCGCCGCGCGGTGCTGCGCCCTGTTGAATTGGGCTGTGAGCGTTTGGCGGCTCGGCTCCAGCGATTGCCCAAGCCCCAGAATGTCCTGCAACCCCAAGCGCAAAGGCTTGATGAGCTAACAGAGCGACTGCGCCGTGGGCTGACCGATCGCGCAGGTAAAGGTCGCGAGCGGCTGGCGGGAACGGCGGCGCGGCTGTCGCCTGCCATGCTGGAAAGACGCCGCGACATGGCGGGTGAGCGGCTTGATCGGGTCCGGCTGGTGCCCGCTCTGGTCGAACGCCCCCTGCATGCAAAAAGCGAACAGCTGACAGCTCTCGCTCGGATTGCGAGCCAGCTTCATCCTGAAAAGCCTCTTGAACGCGGCTATGCAATCGTGCGCGACAAGGCCGGGGCAGCGCTTACCTCGCAAGCAGCCGCCGCAAGAGAAGCCGCGTTGACACTGCAGTTTCGTGATGGGTCGCTTGATGTGGGAACCGCTGGCGGCGTTGCTGCTCCCAAAAGCCCCAAGCGAAAGCCGAAACCTCCTGTAAAAGCACGTAATGCGGGCCAAGATGATTTGTTTGGCTAAGCGGCTGTGCTAAGGCGGACTTCATGTTGATGTCGAGAAAAGATACCGCCGCCAAATTGTACTACGGCGCCTCCAGCTTTCGCGTTCTTCGCCCCGGACAACACGTTGTGTGCGCGGTGAGCGGGGCAATTATCCCCCTGGAAGAATTGCGCTATTGGAGCGCGGAGCACCAAGAAGCCTATGCCACGTGCGAAATCGCAACAAAGCGCTTGCTTGAGACGTGAATAGGCTGGGGTCAATGAAAATGCCTGCTTTGTTCGCGCTTGCGAGCGTTTTGGCTGCATGCAGTATGAGCGAGGCCGCCGAACCAGAAGCCGCCGCGCCCGCTACCGCGACCGATGAGGTTATGGCAGAAGCTGAAGCTCCAGAAGACGTCGCCGAGGTTACAGCCCCCCCGCCGGCAGAACTCGTGCGCACCGAATTCGAATTTGCAGGCGAACTTACCCAAGGCGGATTTATTCGCGGACAAGTCCCCTCTGGAACAATCCGCGCAACATTGGGCGATACGCCGCTTAAATTTGCCGAAGATGGCAGCTTTTTCGCAGCCTTTGACCGCGATGCGCCCGGTTCGCTGGCTTTGCTGGCGACGTTGGAAGATGGGGGGCAGGTAAGCGAAGAGGTCGCGATTTCCCCGCGCAAGTGGAATATCCAGCGCGTCAATGTTGCCAAAGGTACAGGCGGGAACAGAGAGGCCTGGTGGAAAAAGCGCGAGCCTGAATACAACGAAATCGTTGCCGCCCGCGCGATGGAAACAGACGCAGAAGGCTGGAACCAGAAATTCATCTGGCCTGTTGTGGGCCGCATTTCAGGCCTATTTGGCCGCCAACGCATTTATCGAGGAGAGCCCGGTAGCTATCATTCGGGCATCGATATTGCCCCAGGCAATGGTGTCCCGTTTGTCGCGCCCGCCGATGGTGTTGTGGTGCTGGCGCGTATGGGTTTCAGCCTTGAAGGTGGTTTGATCATCATAGATCACGGCGCGGGGCTGAACAGCGCATTTCTCCACGCTTCAAAAATTGCGGTCGAGAAGGGCCAAACGGTCAAGCAGGGCCAATATATTGGCAATGTCGGGTCAACGGGGCGTTCGACGGGGCCGCATTTGCATTGGGGCCTTAAATGGAACGATGCGCGGCTTGATCCTCTGCTTTTTGCAGGACCGATGCCGTAATTTTCGTCACTTTCACTCAGCCTTAACACCGCGCTAACCATAATTGCGCATAGCGATGTGAAGAGCCGTGCGCGGTAAATTACGCGTGCAAAACCACCCTTTTGGATTCCAAGCCAATGCGCCGCCTAATCCTCATCTTGCTGATCGCAATGGGACTTGCGCCGGGCACTTTTGTGCGCTCTGCGCCGCAATTATCGCTGGATGGGCGAAGCGTTGTGGTTACGCGCCTTGATCTTGCGCCCGCTGCCCAAACGCAGGTGAACGGCCCTCTGAAGCTCACCGGCGCATGGGAGCTAACCGCCGATCATCACTTTTTCGGGGGCTTTTCGGCTCTGGTGGCGCGCGGTGATGGCACCTTTCTTTCCGGTATGGATCGTGGCTGGGTGCTGACGCTGCCGATCGAGAAAAACGCTCCACTCTCCGCCCCGCTCGATATGAAACCGGTTGGCCGGGAGAAACGGACCGGGTTTGAACATATCGATCTCGAAGCGCTCAGTTGGGATGAGACACGCGGTGAGCTTTGGGCTGGGTATGAACATGGCAATGTGATCGAGCGGATTGATGCAGATGGCACGCGCCAAGAAATCCGTCCGCCCGCCATGAAAGACTGGATCAACAATCGCGCAGCAGAAACGCTTACGCATCTGGGCGATGGCCGCATTCTTGTGATTTCAGAGACGCCAGAGCGCAACAGCAAAGGTGTGCGCTATCACGATGCGCTGGTCTTCCCGCGCAACATGTTTGATGAAGGCGCGGGCCCGTTTGCTTTTCGTTTTCTCTCGCACCGAAATTATCGGCCGGTTGATGCCACTTTGATGTCTGATGGGAGAGTTGCGATCCTTTTGCGAGAAGCGGTTTTCAGCCTGCCTCCGCGTTTTAAATCTGCCATTATGATCGCCGATCCGCGGCTGATCAAACCTGGCGGCGCATGGACTGGGCCGCTTGCAATGGAGATGACCAGCGGCTCTCTCACCGACAATTATGAAGGGATTGCTTGGGCCAATGATCCCAATTCGAATACTGATTCACAAACGCAAAACGCGCCACAATCGGGCGCGCTCTACATAATATCTGATGACAACTTCGCCAGTTTCCAGCGCACGCTTATGCTGCGGCTGGAGTGGGAATGACGAAGCGCTTGGTTAAGCTGCTACAGCTTTTTTAAGCTCACGCTTCACTTTAAGAGCGCGGGCAGAAAGCTTGTCGTCTTTGGTTTTGAGAAGCCAATTGTCCAACCCGCCATTGTGCTCAACCGAACGAAGACCATGTGTCGATACGCGGAATTTAAAGCTGCGATCCAGCTTCTCACTCAGCAGCGTAACATTCTGCAAGTTCGGCAGAAAAACACGCTTTGTGCGGTTGTTGGCGTGGCTCACATTGTTGCCTGTTAGGCGGCCTTTGCCGGTCAGTTCGCAAATACGCGACATGATAAATCTCTCGTCTGGTCAAAATGGCGGAAGTGCCGCTTTAAAAGCGGACCCGATGCTCGGGCATTTCCGGAAAGCGCGCCGCATAGCCAGCCTTGATCGAATCGTCAATTGATTCGTAGCCTTCGGGCGCTTAGCGCATGTGGTGATGACCCGCTGGCCGATCTCAGAACACATGCAAGCCGCGCTTAAAGCTGCAAGAGCCGCTGGTGAGGCAGGCGAAGTGCCGATAGGTGCGGTGGTGGTGAAAGATGGCATAATCATCGCGGTAGCCGGCAATGCAACGCGCTCGCCGCCTGATCCGACAGGCCATGCCGAAATGCGCGCGATCCGGCTGGCGGCTGAGATGTTGGGCGATGAACGCCTAACGGGCTGCGATCTTTATGTGACGTTAGAGCCGTGCCCGATGTGTGCAGGCGCGATCGCCCATGCCCGCATTGCGCGGCTTTATTACGCGGCGAGCGATCCCAAAGGCGGCGGCGTCGAACACGGCGCGCGCGTTTTTGAGCAAGAACAATGCCTGCACCGGCCAGAAGTGTATTCAGGCATGGGCGAGAGGGAGGCTGCTGAATTGCTGCAAGGATTTTTTAGGGAACGGCGATGACTACAAAAGAAGCTGTTTCCAAATCTATGAGGCTGTTAGGGATCGCGTTAAGCACAGTCATACTCTCCCTTCTGGCGCAGAGTTGGGGACTAGTGCCTTTTGAGGTAACACTGTTCTGCATAATAGCGGCCGCTCTATGGCTACAGATGCAACTTTGGCGTTTGGACGATAATCATCGCTGTCAGGCCTGCAATGCAAGTGTGTTTCGATTTATCGGCCTGCCATCGGTGTTGCCGCGACGTTTTTGCCCGAAATGCGGCCATAGAAACCCCTAGCCTCAGAGCGTTTCACCATCGACTGAGCTCTCTTCATCTCGTGTGCATCTTAGAACGCCAAAACTGTGCTATCGTGGCGTCACAGGAGGGGTGGGTATGACCACCAGAGCACTCTTTCTTGCACCTTTGCTTATCGCATTTTCTGCGCCGCTTTCTGCAAGCCCTGAAAATGTCGCGCCGGCTGGGTGGCAGCGTTCGGAGCGTGGGAGTTTGGTGGTGTATCAATCAAACCCTCCGGGCGAAGTGATGATGTTTCGCACTTTTCCCAATGAGAGCGATCCAGCAGAGCAGGTGGCTTTGTTCACGCAGATCATGACCGGGAATGCGCAGCGCATTGTGCGCTCTGATTTTAGCACTGATGGCCCTTTGCATGTGCAGGATGTCGAATACATCAACCGCAATGTGACGATGGCGGGCAAGATTGTAGCGGTGCGTCAAAGCGATGGGACCGTGTTGGCGATGGCGCATGTGGGCGAAAAATCGGCAAGCGGTCTTGCGGGCCGGATGCAATCGGCGACTGCGCGAATGGCAGCTTTGGGCGATGGATCTTCGGCCAATGAACCGCGCGCTGCGACAGCTGCTCCGCCTGCCTCTCAAAGCGGCGCGCCACAAACTGCCGCTCTTGCATCTCCAGAAGTGGAGCGCGTGCTGTTTGACCTCAAATACAGTTACGGCGTTGGCGGTGCTGTGTACCCGACCTATCACTTGGTCGCTCTGCTCAAAAATGGAGAAGCCGCGCGGCTTGGCAGCTATGCGGTCGATGCAATTGATGTGGCGAGCATACGGCGAGAAAAACGCGCTCATGTGGGCCAATGGCGCCGCGCAGGCAGCCAATACAATGTGCGCTGGGGTGATGGTGGCACGTCAGAGATAAAGACCAGCGTCGGCCCGCCCGCCGCCTTGCCATCATCAAGCGCGCTTAATGGCACCTATCAGGCGATCGGCGGCGGGGGGAACACCGCATTGGGCGGCCAAACGCTGACGGCTGAGGTGAAGCAATTCACGTTCCGACCCAACGGGACTTTCGTGCAATCGAGTTCAAAAACCGCAAGCGCGCCGCGTGTGGCAGCAGGCAGCCGTTCTGGCAATGCAGGGCGATGGAGCCTTGAGGGGCCAAACCTCACCTTGACTTACGGCAATGGCAAAGTCGTGCGCACGAGCGTTTTCTACAGCGCGAACCGCAAAAGCACCGCCAAAGGAGGGCGCTATGGCGTCATCTGGATTGGCGGTGAGGATTATCGCCGCAAGTAGCAAGAATGCTCGGTTAGCCGGTCAGCAAAACTCGACTAACATTCTGAAATATGGATTGTTTTGGCACAATTGAGCGCCGTTATAGGGCGCTTTGGCGTGGTCGCAACCGGCTTATCGGCTTTCGCTCTCATTTGGTCGGTTCGCGAGTGATTTACCTATCGCATCAGATATGCTGCTCATCAAATCCAAAAGGCAACAGGGAGAGGCTCGTAACCGATTACAATAACGGAGCTGCTGTTATGATGTTGTCCCCCCGTATTCCTTATGTCTCGCCCGATATGCAAGTCACCAGCTTGAAGCCGGATCAACGCCCTTTTCTGTTGGAGGAGGAGACGAGTTTTGCAGGGCTTGAGCCTGTCGAAGCGGCCAAATTGTTCAGCGAATTGATCGAAGCGCAAAGCTGAGGGCTGCGCTACATACCCCGCCAGATTTTAGCAAACGTATCGTCTTTTGCGCGAAACCGGCCCGTGTCGCAGCGCGTGGGGCGAAAGCGTTTGTTATAGCAGATACGCAATTCCTGGAGCCAGCCGCGCTGGTTTAGCTTTACGCCCACTGCGCTTTTGGAAACGCCCGGATTGGCATCGGCAAAAGCTTGCCTGATGCGCCCAGCTGTTAAATCGTCTTCGCGGCTGATCCGGTCATATTCGGGCACGCGCAAAGCCTCCCAAAGGACGCGTGTGATCGCGAAATAGGTTTCGGGCCGTTTGGTCATGCAAGCGCCATGCTTGGCCCATTGTTTGGCGACCAACCGCGCTGAGGGCAGTGTGCACATATTGCGACGGACTTCAGCGGGGGTAAGCGCGGCTTGAGACTTGCACCATTGCGGCCAAGAATTGCGCCCGCCACGCATCTGACTGTGCGGCCATAACCCGTGGACCACAAACGCAAAGCGCCCATGATCGCCCGAACATTGGACACGATGACTGCGCTGGCTTTCACGCCCTTTGCAAAATTCGGGCGACCAGCTGAGTGCGAGGGTGTACCCGGTGGTGGGGAGCGTGCGCACGGGGCCATCGGGATTAATGTTCGGCACAGTGCGCACTTGGGGCGCGCGGCATTGATAGGCCTGCGCGCTGGCGGTTGCGGGAATGATTAGCGCCAAAAGAGGGAGGATGAGACGTCTCATTCGAACACCTTAATATCATCTTCTCCGCCAACCCCGCCATTGCGAAACCATGCATTGGTTTCGGGTAGGAAAAGCAGGACTATGGTCACTACAGATATAGCGGATATGATGAGCGAAAGGACCATTTCGTCAAACGGCATGTCGAACAGTCCATAGGGCGTCATCAAAACGCCGAGGCCTGTCATCACGGTATAAATCCAACGCGCTGTATTGCTCGCTTTGTGCGATACGAAAAACCAATTTAAAACGACGAGCCCTAGAAGAACGCCTATCACGCCAAGCACCCATAGAAATGCTCCACTCTCGATGTTCTGAGCCCGTGATCGCCGCCTGCAGTTCGCGAAAACCCAGCGCGATGCTGATGACGGTGAGAGCCATCGAGGCCCAAAAGAGC
Organism: Pseudomonadota bacterium; assembly: GCA_038532855.1. Classification (GTDB taxonomy): domain Bacteria; phylum Pseudomonadota; class Alphaproteobacteria; order Sphingomonadales; family Sphingomonadaceae; genus Erythrobacter. Next base: position 865 of record JBCAZT010000001.1, on the reverse strand, counting down.
CAATCAAACCAGATGATGGATTTTGGTTTCATAGGCCCTTTCATAATCACGATTTGCGATACGCCGCCAAACTTTATTCGAACACGGCGGCTGCAGTCTTGTCCGGTTTTGCAAACCACCTTCTGCTTGGCGGTAGAACCAAACAAATAAGCGCAATGGCGAGCAATACAGGGTCCAGAAAATAGGCTAAACTTGCTGCGCCGCCAACAGACTGAAAGGCCATGATCATATTGGGCACATCTAGCAATTTGACTAAGGTGAAGACCGTCACCAACCACAAGGCAATGCGGCTGGCAAAACCAAAGATCCATGCAACAGGGATCAGCGCTATGGTGAACTCGCTAAAGACCCCAACAATCGCGCGGTCTGCGTCCCATTCAATCCAAGGCATCCATTGGGCGTAACGAAGCATCGGCAGATACCAATTGCTAAGCCCTTCAATGAGGTTGACAAAAGCAACGGTTAGAAACGCGATGGCGAACAGTCGGATGGTCCAAGGCCGCGGGCCTTTGCGCCATTTCATACGGGTTTAAAATCCAGCCCAACGTCAGCAGCCGGGGCGCTTTGGGTCAGCCTTCCGACTGAGCAATAATCGACGCCTGATGCTGCGTTGGCGGCGATTGTATCTAGGTTGATCCCGCCGGATGCCTCAGTCGCTGCGCGGCCTGCGACCATTTCCACTGCTTTGCGCAAAGTTTCTGGCGACATATTGTCGAGCAGCAGGTGATGCGCGCCTGCTTCCAATGCCGGTTCGATCTGGTCCAGCCTGTCCACTTCGCAAATGATCGGTTTGACGCCTGCATCCCTCGCGCGGCGCACCGCTTCGCCCACGCTCCCTGCAACCGCGACGTGGTTATCCTTTATC